>JAHXIM010000086.1 GCA_025655635.1 gamma proteobacterium symbiont of Lucinoma myriamae
AATTTGATCAGGAACAATAAAATTACAATTAATGTTGTACGATAATCTATCGATTCATGATGATTATCTTTTTTCAGGATCGACTAAATACGTTTGAAGCTTAATAAAAGCCCATGTAGCTCAGGGGTAGAGCGCATCCTTGGTAAGGATGAGGTCGCCAGTTCAATTCTGGCCATGGGCTCCAGATAAATAACTGTTTGTATAAACTGACTTAATATTGGGGTCGCGTGATGTCTAAAGAAAAATTTGAACGTACAAAACCGCACGTCAACGTAGGTACAATTGGCCACGTAGACCACGGTAAAACTACATTAACAGCTGCTATTACAAAATGTATGGCCGAAATCCACGGTGGTGAAACCCGTGCATTTGATCAGATTGACTCAGCACCAGAAGAAAAAGCACGTGGTATCACCATTGCCACTTCACACGTTGAATATGAATCAGATGTTCGTCACTACGCGCACGTAGACTGCCCAGGACACGCCGATTATGTTAAAAACATGATCACTGGTGCTGCTCAGATGGATGGTGCGATACTCGTATGTAGCGCAGCAGACGGCCCAATGCCACAAACTCGTGAGCACATCTTATTATCTCGTCAGGTTGGTGTTCCTTATATTCTTGTTTACATGAATAAAGCGGACATGGTTGATGACGAAGAACTCATCGAACTGGTCGAAATGGAAATCCGTGAATTACTGGATGCCTACGACTTCCCAGGTGATGATACGCCAATTATTGTTGGTTCAGCACTGAAAGCCCTTGAAGGCGACACCAGTGATATCGGTATTCCTTCAATCGTTAAGCTTGTAGAAGCCATGGATACTTACATTCCAGAGCCTGTGCGTGCCATTGACGGTGACTTCATTATGCCGGTTGAAGACGTATTCTCAATCTCAGGTCGTGGTACTGTGGTAACAGGACGTATTGAGCGCGGTGTCGTTAAAGTCGGTGAAGAAATCGAAATTATCGGTATCAAAGACACTCAGACTACTACCTGTACGGGTGTTGAAATGTTCCGTAAACTGCTTGACCAAGGTCAGGCGGGTGACAACGTTGGTGTTCTTCTACGTGGTGTTAAGCGTGAAGACGTTGAACGTGGTCAGGTACTTGCTAAGCCAGGTTCCATCACACCTCACACTATCTTCGAAGCAGAAGTTTATGTACTGAGCAAAGAAGAGGGTGGTCGTCATACGCCTTTCTTCAAAGGCTATCGTCCACAGTTCTACTTCCGTACCACTGACGTAACCGGCGCATGTGAATTACCAGAAGGCGTAGAAATGGTTATGCCAGGTGATAACGTACAGATGGTTGTGACTTTGATTGCTCCAATCGCGATGGAAGACGGTTTACGTTTTGCTATTCGTGAAGGTGGCCGTACAGTTGGTGCTGGTGTTGTTGCTAAGGTTATTGAATAAAATAACCGTAAATATAACGACTATTTATTATAATGACTTTTTTTATATAAAGAATAATCGTTAAAAGCTTCCTGAATATAAGCTTTAAATTTCTCTGTTTTCTCCTTATAACTTAAGGAGAAAACAAACGAAGCAAATGCCAATCTGCATCGTAGAAATATTATTCAACTCTAGGCTAGTAGCTCAATTGGCAGAGCACCGGTCTCCAAAACCGGGGGTTGGGGGTTCGACTCCCTCCTGGCCTGCCACTTTATCGGATCTAGCACAGCCATAGTAATGACTGTGCTTTTTCTCGTACAAATAAAAGTCCCGAGATTGATTAAGGACTAAATTAAATATCAGATAATTTAATGGCAGATAAAATAAAATTAATTATTGCAGTGCTCGTTGTTGCAGCTTCTCTCTTTGTTTACTACACGCAAGATGAAATTTCTGTGTTATACAGAGTTCTTGGTGTGTTTGCAGGGGTTATTATTGCCTTTCTAATTGCGGCAAAAACTGAAAAAGGTGCGTCAAGCATTGCCTTTGTTCGTTCAGCAGTTGTCGAAATGAAAAAAGTTGTATGGCCAAGCAAGAAAGAGACAACACAAACAACACTAACAGTTGGAGTTATGGTTGTTATTGTTGGAATTATTCTATGGAGCTTCGATCAGGTGATTGGTTGGGGTGTTCGGTTATTGACAGGTCAGGGATAATAAAATGTCATTACGCTGGTATGTAGTACAAGCTTTTTCAGGTTATGAAAAGTCCGTAAAACGTTCTTTAGAAGAGCGTATTATTCGTTTTGACATGCAGTCAAAATTTGGTGAAATTCTCGTTCCAACTGAAGAAGTTGTAGAAATGAGAGATGGTAAAAAGCGCCGCAGTGAACGCAAATTCTTTCCAGGCTATGTACTTGTAGAAATGGAAATGGATGATGATAGCTGGCACCTTGTGAAAGATGCACCAAGGGTGCTTGGTTTCATTGGAGGTAAAAAAGATAAGCCCGCACCGATTAGCCAAAAAGAAGTGGACTCAATTCTAAACCGGATTCAGGAAGGCACTGATAAGCCAAAACCTAAGGTTCTATTTGAAGCAGGCGAATTAGTACGAATTATTGACGGACCATTTAATGACTTCAATGGTGTCGTTGAAGAAGTTGATTACGATAAGAGTAGAATGCGAGTATCAGTGAGTATTTTCGGTCGTTCAACACCAGTTGATTTACTGTTTATACAGGTAGAAAAAACTTAGCGCTAAGAAAATAGCTCGAAGGTTTGTGTAAGACATAAATGCAAAAAAATTATATAGCGTCATAATTGAGATAATTGTGGCGCTATTGTTGTTTGTCGGGTATAATATTCGGCTGCATTCACAGGGGAGCTATTAGAGTACGTACGCTTATATGTTATAGGTGGTCCGTTCATCATAGCGATATACCCAATAGAGGAAACTATGGCTAAGAAAATAGAAGCATATATTAAGTTGCAGGTTGCCGCCGGCTCTGCAAATCCAAGTCCACCAGTTGGTCCAGCTTTAGGTCAGCATGGTGTGAACATCATGGAATTCTGTAAAGCATTCAACGCCAAGACTGATAGTCTTGAAAAAGGAATGCCGGTTCCGGTTGTTATTACTGTATTTAACGATCGCAGTTTTACATTTATTACCAAAACTCCACCTGCTGCTGTCCTGCTTAAAAAAGCGGCCGGCATTAAAAGCGGTTCAGGTGTTCCTAACCGCGATAAAGTGGGCAAAGTAAATCGTGCTCAGCTTGAAGAAATTGCTAACACTAAGATGGAAGATCTCTCTGCTGCCGATATGGACGCTGCTGTGCGTACAATTGCTGGTACTGCCAGAAGTATGGGCATTGAGACAGAGGGAGTAGAATAATTATGACTAAGTTGTCTAAAAAGAAAAAACTAATCAATGAAAAAGTTGAACTAGGAAAACTCTATGGTTTTAGTGAAGCTGTTGAGTTACTAAAATCTCTGCCCGCTTCTAAATTTGAAGAGTCGGTTGATATTAGCATTAACCTGGGTATCGATTCTCGTAAATCAGATCAAAATGTACGTGGTGCCTGTGTATTGCCAAATGGTACAGGTAAAACTGTTCGTGTTGCTGTTTTTGCCCAGGGTGAAAATGCCACTAAAGCAACAGAAGCCGGTGCTGACATCGTTGGTTTTGATGATCTGGCAGCACAAATCAAAGGCGGTGAGATGAACTTTGATGTTGTTATTGCAACCCCAGATGCTATGCGCGTTGTTGGTCAGCTGGGTCAAATTCTTGGACCACGCGGTCTGATGCCGAATCCTAAGGTTGGTACAGTAACTCCTGATGTGGTTACCGCTGTTAATAATGCAAAAGCTGGTCAGGTACGTTTTCGTGCTGATAAAGGCGGTATTATTCACTGTTCTATTGGTAAGATTGGTTTTGATGCTTCGGCTTTACAAGGCAATCTGGAAGCTCTGGTTATTGATTTACAAAAAGCAAAACCATCTTCAGCAAAAGGTATTTACCTTAAGAAGATCAGTGTTTCTACAACACATGGTCCGGGTCTGACTGTTGAACAGTCAAGTATCGCTCTTAAGTAAGACTTAAAAATATTTACCCTGGAAGCAATAAAATGCTTGGGTACAAAGGCTTTGGTTTACCATTATTATAATTTTAAATAATTAATAGTTGGTGGACGTCAAAGACCGTGGGTGAGCATGCTCTTAATAGTTTTTTTTAATAAAAGAAGCCCACGCAGACGGTGTAATTCAAAATGCTCCTCGGATGCTTAAGAAACATCGTTACATGATTGCTGACATTTTTACAGTGCTGTAAATTTGCTGGTGATTATCTGAAATCTGATGTTTGACTATTCTCCAGAATAGTCAAACATCATAAACGAGAGGTGAGTTGTAGTGGCTTTATCTATTGAAGGTAAAAAAGCGATTGTCGCTGAAGTAGCTGAAATAGCCGCTAATGCGCACTCTGTCGTCGGTGCTGTCTATCAGGGTATTGAATCAAACGAAATGAACGAGTTACGTGCTAAGGCACGTGCAGACGGTGTTTATCTTCGTGTGGTTAAGAATACCTTAGCTAGACGCGCTGTAGAGGGAACAGAATTCGAATGTATTCAAAGTGAACTGACCGGTTCTCTGGTTCTTGCTTTTTCGCAAGAAGATCCAGGTGCAGCAGGTCGAGTAATCTCTGAATTCGTGAAAGAAAATGACAAGCTGGAAGTAAAAATCGTCTCTATCGGCGGTAAATTACTTGCACCTGAAGATGTTAAAGTGCTTGCTAAGATGCCTACTAAGGATCAAGCAATCGGCATGTTGATGTCTGTTATGAAAGCACCTATTTCGAAATTCGTTCGTACTCTGGCAGAGCCGCATACAAAACTGGTTCGTACTATCGCAGCTGTTCGCGATCAGAAAGAAGCTGGTTAAGGCTTTTAGCTAACAAAGCTAATATATACGATATGATATTTTATAAAAAATATCAGACTAATTTGAATGGTAAACCAACCGGTTATTTAGCTCAGCTTATATAGATAAGTGAGTACAAATAACTTGAAAAATTTGGAGTTAAAAATGGCTGTATCTAAAGACGAAATGTTAGAAGCAATTGCTAATATGTCTGTAATGGAAGTTGTTGAACTAGTTGAAGCAATGGAAGAAAAATTTGGTGTAACTGCTGCTGTTGCAGTAGCTGCTGCTCCTGCTCCTGCTGCTGGCGGTGATGCTGCTGGCGGTGATGCAGAGCAAACTGAATTTAATGTTATTCTTGCTGCGATAGGCGACAAGAAAGTAAACGTCATTAAGGCTGTTCGTGCTATCACAGGTCTTGGTCTTAAAGAAGCAAAAGGCATGGTTGACGGTGCACCTGCTGCAGTTAAAGAAGGCGTTGATAAGGCTGAAGCTGAAGACGTTAAGAAGCAGCTTGAAGAGGCTGGTGCAACTGTCGAACTTAAGTAAGACAATGCACTTTTATCGTCCGGCAGTTTTTCATTTTTTGTGAAATTGTCACGGTAAAAATGAAAATGGCCGGTGGTCTTGACCACCGGCCATTTTCCGTTTCTAAATATATGAATTATTTGAATTATCTATCTTGCTAAATTTTATTTACCAGGGTGAATATTTGAGATAACTCGAATGTGTTAATTAACTCTTATTTTAAGGTTTATCGGCACACACGCTTAAATAGTTGCTATTAACCTCAATAGCGACTTTAAACAGAGACTGCTCGGGAATATAAATGGCCTATTCATTTACAGAAAAAAAACGTATTCGTAAAAATTTTGGTATATCTAAAGCGGTTATGGATGTACCTTATCTACTTGCTATACAACTCGATTCATTCCGTAAATTTTTGCAATCTGAAGTTAACCCGGAAGGTAGAAATGAAGTTGGCCTTGAAGGCGCTTTTAAATCTGTTTTTCCAATTGTCAGTTTTTCAGGTAATGCGGCTCTTGAATACATTAGCTATCGTCTGGGAAAACCTGCATTTGATGAAAGAGAGTGTCGTACCAGAGGTGTTACCTATTCAGCACCTTTACGAGTTAAGCTGCGCTTAATTATTTATGATAAAGAATCCAGTGCAAAGAACAAGAAAGTAAAAGATATTCGTGAACAAGAAGTCTTTATGGGCGAAATCCCGTTAATGACAGGCAATGGTACCTTTATTATCAACGGTACTGAGCGGGTAATTGTTTCTCAGTTACATAGAAGCCCTGGTGTATTCTTTGATCATGATAAGGGTAAGACACACTCATCAGGTAAATTATTATTTAATGCCCGTGTTATTCCATACCGTGGTTCATGGTTAGATTTTGAGTTCGATCCTAAAGATAACGTTTTTGTTCGTATTGACAGACGTCGTAAATTACCCGCTACTATCCTGCTTAGAGCATTAGGCTATGAGTCAGAAGAAATTCTGGACATGTTCTTTGATTTTGAAGATTTCAAAATCAAAGCAGAAGGTGCAGAACAAAAACTTATTTCTGAAAGAATGCGTGGTGAAACCTACAGCTTTGATATCAAAGATGCTAAGGGTAATGTTCTTGTTGAACAAGGTCGTAGAATTACAGCACGTCTGGTTCGTCAAATCGAAAAATCTGGTCTGAAATACATAAAAGTTCCACTGGAAATACTGCATGGCAAAGCGCTGGCTAATAATATAGTTGATAGTGAAACCGGTGAAATTATTGCTAATGCCAATGATGAGATTACTGAAGAGTTATTAGAAAAGATACTTGAAGCTAAGATTTCTAAATTTAAGACAATTTATACTAATGAACTGGATGAAGGTCCGTTTATTTCAGAAACATTACGTATCGATAATTCAACAACACAGCTTGAAGCTCAAGTTGAAATCTATCGTATGATGCGTCCCGGTGAGCCGCCGACTAAAGAAGCCGCTGAAGCATTATTTGCTAACCTGTTCTTTACTGATGAACGTTACGATTTATCTGCTGTTGGTCGTATGAAATTCAATCGCCGTATTGGTCGTGAAGATCTGACAGGCGAAGGGATTTTATCTAATGATGATATTATTGCTGTTATTAATACCTTACTGGATATTAAAAATGGCAAGGGTATTGTTGATGATATTGACCACCTGGGTAACCGTCGTGTACGTAGTGTGGGCGAAATGGCTGAAAACCAGTTCCGTGTTGGACTGGTGCGTGTTGAACGTGCCGTTAAGGAACGTTTAACTCTGGCTGAAGCCGATAACCTCATGCCTCAGGAACTGATTAATGCTAAGCCGGTTTCTGCAGCCATTAAAGAGTTCTTTGGTTCCAGCCAGTTATCGCAATTTATGGATCAAAATAATCCTTTATCAGAGATTACTCACAAACGTCGTGTTTCTGCCTTAGGCCCTGGTGGTTTAACGCGTGAACGTGCCGGTTTTGAGGTACGTGATGTACATCCAACTCACTATGGTCGTGTCTGTCCTATTGAGACACCAGAGGGACCAAACATTGGTTTGATTAACTCACTGGCAGTGTATGCACGTACCAATAACTATGGTTTTCTTGAGTCGCCTTACCGTAAGGTCGTTGACGGAATGTTAACCGATCAAATTGATTATTTATCAGCGATTGATGAATCAGAATTTGTTATTGCACAGGCGAATGCCACCATTGATGATAATGGACAATTAACCGATGCCATTGTTAATTGTCGTCATTTGAATGAATTTACTACCTATTCACCTGACAAAATAAATTATATGGATGTTTCACCCAGACAGATTGTATCGGTGGCCGCCTCAATGATTCCATTCCTGGAACATGATGATGCTAACCGTGCCTTGATGGGTTCAAACATGCAGCGTCAGGCTGTACCCACATTAAAAGCTGATAAACCATTAGTGGGTACCGGTATGGAGCGTACTGTTGCCATCGACTCTGGTGTTGCAGCTGTAGCACGTCGTGGTGGTATTATTGATAAAGTAGACGCTTCTCGAATTGTTATTCGAGTTAATGATGATGAGACGCTGCCGGGTGAATCGGGTGTTGATATCTATAATTTGACCAAATATACGCGTTCAAATCAAAATACCTGTATTAACCAGCGTCCATTAGTGATGCAGGGTGATTTAATTGCCCGTGGTGATGTGCTTGCTGATGGCCCATCGACTGATATTGGTGAATTGGCGCTTGGTCAGAATATGATGATTGCCTTTATGCCGTGGAATGGATATAACTTTGAGGATTCAATTCTTATATCCGAAAGAATGGTTGAAGAAGATCGTTTTACCACGATTCATATTGAAGAACTCACTTGTATTGCTCGTGATACCAAATTAGGTTCTGAAGAAATTACCAGTGATATTCCCAATGTTGGTGAATCAGCACTTGCCAAACTGGATGAGTCGGGCATTGTTTACATTGGCGCTGAAGTCAAAGGCGGCGACATTCTGGTGGGTAAAGTGACGCCAAAAGGTGAAACACAATTAACTCCGGAAGAAAAATTACTGCGTGCTATCTTTGGTGAAAAAGCATCAGATGTAAAAGACACTTCACTGCGTGTATCAGGCAGTAAAGTCGGAACCATCATTGATGTACAGGTTTTCACTCGTGATGGTCTGGAAAAAGACGCACGTGCCAAGTCTATTGAAGAAGATGCTCTGGTCGCTGTACGTAAAGACATGAAGGATCAATTCCGTATTGTTGAAATAGACACTTATAGCCGTGTAGAGCGTATTTTACTTGATCAGGTTGTTGATGGCGGACCCGGTATGAAGGCCGGAGATAAAGTCACTGCTGAAGTCCTTGCTGAGATGCCGCAGAAAAGCAAATGGTTTGATATCAAACTGCGTGATACCGAACAGCAGGAACAACTGGGTAAGCTGGCAGAACAATTAGAAAATTCCAGAAAAGAATTTGATGATCATTATGAAGAAAAACGTCAGAAGATTGTTGCTGGTGATGACCTTGCACCTGGTGTGCTGAAGATGGTTAAAGTCTATATGGCTGTTAAGCGTCGTGTTCAGCCGGGTGATAAAATGGCGGGACGTCATGGTAACAAGGGTGTTATTTCAACGATAGTACCGGTTGAAGATATGCCTTATCTTGAAGACGGCAGAACAGTTGATATCGTCCTGAACCCACTGGGTGTACCTTCTCGAATGAATGTCGGACAGGTATTAGAAACCCATCTGGGCTGGGCTGCTCGTGGTTTAGGTTTAAGAATCGGTAATATGCTGCAGGAAAAATCAGCTGAAGCAGAAAAAATCGAAAAACTGCGTAAATACCTGCATGAAATCTATAATGAGAGCGCCGGTGTTAAAGAAGATCTTGACAGCCTGAGCGATGAAGAAATCATTAAGCTGTGTAACAACCTCAAAGGCGGTGTGCCAATGGCAACACCAGTATTTGATGGTGCTGCAGAAAGCGAAATTAAGCGTATGCTTGAGCTGGCAGGTTATGACCGTTCTGGTCAGTCTACACTTTATGATGGTAGAACAGGTAATAAGTTCGATCGTCCTGTTACAGTAGGCTATATGTACATGTTGAAACTGAATCATCTGGTTGATGACAAGATGCATGCACGTTCTACCGGTCCTTATAGTCTGGTAACGCAGCAGCCACTAGGTGGTAAAGCACAATTTGGTGGACAGCGTTTCGGAGAAATGGAAGTCTGGGCACTGGAAGCTTATGGTGCGGCATATACCTTACAGGAAATGCTCACAGTTAAGTCAGATGATGTACAAGGTCGTACCAGAATGTATAAAAACATTGTCGATGGTGATCATCGTATTGATGCTGGAATGCCAGAATCATTTAACGTATTACTTAAAGAAATACGTGCTCTGGGCATTGATATAGAGTTGGAACAGGTAGATTAGAAAACTGTTTTATCTGGTTTTTAGCTAATTAGCAGTTAAAAACTAATGTTCACAAACAATAAAAAACTTTTGAGAAGAAACTATAGTGTTTTTTCTCACATGGCGCTTTAGTAGAGGATATCAAGTTGAAAGATTTATTAAATCTCATAAAACAGCAAAATCAATACGACGATTTTGACGCCATCCGTATAGGACTTGCCTCACCAGCAAAGATCAAATCATGGTCTTATGGTGAAGTAAAAAAACCAGAAACTATCAATTATCGTACATTTAAGCCGGAAAGAGATGGTTTATTCTGTGCTAAAATTTTTGGCCCAGTTAAAGATTACGAATGCTTGTGTGGTAAATATAAGCGTCTTAAACACCGTGGTGTTATATGTGAAAAATGTGGTGTAGAAGTCACACAGTCCAAGGCTCGTCGTGACCGTATGGGACACATAGATCTGGCCAGTCCGGTTGCACATATCTGGTATCTGAAATCCCTGCCTTCGCGCATGGGTCTTATCCTTGATATGACATTACGTGATATTGAGCGAGTACTATATTTTGAAGCATTTGTCGTCATTGACCCAGGCATGACTTCCCTGGAAAAAAATCAGATTTTAACGGATGAACAATATCTGGATGCCATTGAAGAATATGGTGATGACTTTGATGCACGTATGGGTGCAGAAGCGGTTCGTGAATTACTTAAAGCCATCAATGTACAAAAAGAAACAGTTATTATTCGTGAAGACATGGCGGGTACAGAATCAGAAACCAAACTGAAAAAATTCAGTAAGCGTCTGAAGTTAATGGAAGCGTTTCAAGAATCCAATAACAAGCCGGAATGGATGGTAATGACAATCCTACCCGTTCTGCCACCTGATTTACGTCCATTGGTACCACTTGAAGGTGGACGCTTTGCGACATCAGATCTGAATGATTTATATCGCCGTGTGATTAATCGTAATAATCGTTTAAAACGTTTACTGGAACTTAATGCGCCAGATATCATCGTACGTAACGAAAAGCGTATGCTGCAGGAATCGGTCGATGCCTTATTAGATAATGGTCGTCGTGGACGAGCAATTACCGGTTCAAATAAACGCCCATTGAAATCTTTAGCGGATATGATTAAAGGTAAGCAAGGTCGTTTCCGTCAAAACTTACTGGGTAAACGTGTTGATTACTCTGGTCGTTCAGTTATCGTAGTTGGTCCTACCTTGCGTCTGCACCAATGTGGTTTACCTAAGAAAATGGCACTGGAATTATTCAAACCATTTATTTTTAGTAAATTAGAATTACGCGGCCTGGCAACAACCATTAAAGCTGCCAAGAAAATGGTAGAACGTGAAGGTCCGGAAGTCTGGGATATTCTTGAAGAAGTGATTCGCGAACATCCAATCATGCTTAACCGTGCGCCAACACTTCACCGTTTGGGTATTCAGGCATTTGAACCAGTACTGATTGAAGGTAAAGCCATTCAATTACATCCATTAGTCTGTACGGCATTTAATGCTGACTTTGACGGTGACCAGATGGCTGTTCATATTCCACTTTCCATTGAAGCACAGCTTGAAGCTCGTTCTCTGATGATGGCAACCAATAATATTCTATCACCAGCGAATGGTGAGCCTATTATTGTACCTTCCCAGGACGTGGTACTGGGTCTGTATTATATGACTCGTGAACTCATCAATAGTCAGGGTGAGGGCATGATGTTTGCCGATCAGATGGAAGCTGAACGTGCCTACGAAACCGGCAATGCAGTTTTACACGCAAAAGTTAAGTCAAGAATTACCGAGTCTGTTGAAAATGAAGATGGTGAGATAGTAGAACAAACTCGTGTTGTCGATACCACAGTTGGTCGTACCATTTTATCTAAAATCCTGCCTCCAGGTTTATCTTTTGACCTGCTGAATAAAGATTTATCTAAGAAAGCAATTTCAGGCCTGATTAATGCCTGTTATCGTAAAGTCGGCTTAAAAGAAACGGTTATATTTGCTGATCAGCTAATGTATACCGGTTTTGCTTATGCTGCTCGTTCAGGTGCATCATTCGGTGTGAATGATATGGTGATTCCGGAAGAAAAATACACGATTATCGATGGTGCCGAAAAAGAAGTTCAGGAAATTCAGGAACAATATGAATCTGGACTGGTTACTAACGGTGAACGTTACAATAAAGTCATTGATATCTGGTCGCATGCTAATGAGCATGTTGCTAAATCTATGATGGATAATCTGGAAACAGATTCCATTAAAATTGATTATGTACCGACATCGACTATATCTGGTAAACCATTAAAAGATATTGTCCCTGATGAGCTTAAAGATTCAATACCAGAAAAAGGTGATGTCATTAAACAGACTTCATTTAACTCAGTTTATATGATGGCTGACTCTGGTGCTCGTGGTAGTGCTGCACAGATTAGACAGTTATCAGGAATGCGCGGCTTGATGGCAAAACCGGATGGTTCCATTATTGAAACACCTATTACTGCAAACTTCCGTGAAGGTTTAAGCGTACTTCAATACTTTATTTCTACTCATGGTGCTCGTAAAGGTCTGGCGGATACGGCACTTAAAACGGCTAACTCAGGTTACCTGACACGTCGTCTAGTCGATGCATCTCAGGATTTAGTGGTCGTTGAAGATGACTGCGGCACTGAAGATGGTGTTATGGTTCAGTCACTTATTGAAGGTGGTGATGTTGTTGAACCGCTGCGTGAAAGAGTATTAGGTCGAATTGTCGCTGAAGACGTAATTAAAGCCAATAGTAATAAGGTTATTGTTCCTAAGGGGATCTTACTTGATGAAGCATGGTGTGACAAACTGGAAGAGTTGAATATCGACCACATGAAAGTGCGTTCACCCATTGCTTGTGAAACGCGTCATGGTATTTGTGCCGCCTGTTATGGCCGCGACCTGGCACGTGGACATATTGTTAATATGGGTGAAGCAGTCGGAGTTATTGCTGCTCAGTCAATTGGTGAGCCAGGAACACAGTTAACCATGCGTACCTTCCATATTGGTGGTGCGGCATCACGTGCAGCTTCGGTTAATAGTATCGAAATTAAATCAACAGGTTTAGTTAGATTACATAATATTAAGACCGTGCTTCAAGTTTCATCAGGTAATAATATTGCGGTTTCCCGTTCAGGTGAATTGACAGTGGTTGATAGTCATGGACGTGAGCGTGAACGCTATAAAGTACCTTATGGTGCATCTTTATCTGTATCCGATGGTTCTGAAGCAAATGGTGGTGATGTCGTCGCTAACTGGGACCCTCATACCCATCCTGTTATTACAGAAGTAGCGGGTGTGGTGCGTTTTATTGACTTTATTGAAGGTGTTACTGTTAGTAAAGAAACCGATAATATTACCGGCTTAAGTTCGTTAGTGGTTATTGATCCTAAGCAACGTGCCGGCAGTGCTAAAGATTTACGTCCAATGGTGAAGTTATTGGATACCGATGGTAATGAGTTGAATATTGTCGGTACTGATATTCCAGCACAGTATGCACTGCCAGCAGGCGCGATTGTAAACCATAGCGATGGTGATAGTGTGGGTGTTGGTGATGCGGTTGCTCGTATTCCTCAGGAATCATCAAAGACTAAAGATATTACTGGTGGTCTGCCTCGTGTTGCTGATTTATTTGAAGCAAGAAAACCAAAAGAGCCATCCATTCTGGCTGAAATATCCGGAGTCGTCAGTTTTGGTAAAGAGACCAAAGGTAAACAGCGTCTGGTCATTACACCTAAAGAAGGCAAGCATTATGAAGAACTGCTGCCTAAGTGGCGACATATTAATGTCTTTGAAGGTGAGCACGTAGAAAAGGGTGAAGTCATATCTGATGGTGCAACGAATCCTCATGACATCTTACGTTTAAAAGGTGAACAGGAACTGACCAACTATATTGTTAATGAAGTTCAGGAAGTTTACCGTCTGCAGGGCGTAAAAATCAATGACAAGCACATTGAAGTTATTGTTCGTCAGATGATTAAACGTGCAGAAATTAAAGATTCAGGCGATACAAGGTTCATTAAAGGTGAACAGGTAGAATACTCAGCGATTGTTGAAGAAAATTTACGTATGGAAAAAGAAGGCAAAATGCCTACCACCTTCCAGCGTTTATTACTGGGTATTACTAAAACATCTTTAGCAACAGAATCCTTTATTTCTGCTGCATCATTCCAGGAAACGACTCGCGTACTGACGGAAGCTTCAGTGAGTGGCAAAATGGATGATCTGCGTGGTTTGAAAGAAAACGTGATTGTTGGTCGTTTGATCCCGGCAGGAACGGGTTTGACTTACCATAAAGAGCGTCGCAAACGTCGCGAGAAAGATAAAGAGCGTTATCAGCTTAAAGCTGAATTAAGCAATTTAGATAGCTAGACTTCTGAAAAAAGCTATCTGCTATTTTGGGTTAGTTACGTTATTCTGTGTCAGTAAAAGATGAAGATAACGAAACTATGCCCTAAAACTTGACAAATAAAGTCTAAGTGTTTATATTTGTCGGCCTTTGCAGGCTGGGGTGTTCCCAGCCTGTTGTTTATTGTGTGGAGAAAAAAAGTTTATGGCAACTACCAACCAATTGGTACGTAAACCACGTAAACGCCAAGTAACCAAGAGTAATGTGCCCGCACTGCAGGCTTGTCCTCAGCGTCGTGGTGTTTGTACTCGTGTTTACACAACAACACCAAAAAAACCTAACTCAGCATTACGTAAAGTAGCGCGTGTTCGTCTAACAAGTGGCTTTGAAGTTTCTACCTATATCGGTGGTGAAGGTCATAACTTGCAGGAACATAGTGTTATCTTAATCCGTGGTGGTCGTGTTAAAGATTTACCTGGTGTTCGTTATCATACGGTACGTGGAACTTTAGATACAGCTGGTGTTGATGATCGTCGTCAAGGACGCTCAAAATACGGTACTAAACGTCCAAAATAATACTCATCTTTATTATTTAATAGAGAGAGTGCGCATACAGGCCTGAAATGTCGATGATCCCTCGTGAATCATCTGCCAGAGACATCATCTTAGTAAAGAGACTTCATCTCGGTAAAAGACGTCACCTGTAAGTATCTTAGAATACGATACGGTTTTAAAACCGGATCAAAAATAGAAGGTAATAACCTATGTCTAGGAGAAGAGCCGCAGTAAAACGCGAAATTCTACCTGATCCCAAGTTTGGGGATAAAAGTTTAGCAAAGTTCATTAATATTATTATGTTCAGCGGAAAGAAATCTGTTGCTGAAAAAATAGTCTATGGTGCTCTGGAAATTGTTGCAGAGAAAACCAAAGGTGAACCAGTAGAACTGTTTAATAAAGTCATTGAAAATATCAGACCGACAGTGGAAGTAAAATCACGTCGTGTTGGTGGTGCAACTTATCAAGTACCTGTTGAAGTTCGTACAGAGCGTCAGGCAACATTAGGTATGCGTTGGTTAGTTGATGCGTCCAGAAAACGTGGTGAAAAATCCATGGGTCGCAGACTGGCAGGCGAAATGATAGATGCACTTGAAAACAAAGGCTCTGCAGTCAAGAAGCGTGAAGATACGCATCGTATGGCTGAAGCGAATAAAGCATTCGCACACTATCGCTGGTAAAAAGGCTTAGTAGTGAATCGCTCATGCGATTAGCAGTATAAAGACCTGTGGCATTTTAGACATTTCTTGCAGAAAAGTCAGAAATGCCGGCAGGCAAAATTTTAATCCATTCAGACAGTAACAATCCCCGAGGTTAGTTAAGTAAGTGGCACGTAAAACACCGATTGACCGCTATCGTAATGTGGGCATTATGGCTCATATTGATGCCGGTAAAACAACTACCACAGAGCGTGTTCTGTACTATACCGGTGTTTCACATAAAATCGGTGAAGTTCATGACGGTGCCGCCACGATGGACTGGATGGAGCAGGAACAGGAAAGAGGTATTACCATTACCTCAGCTGCAACAACCTGTTTTTGGCAGGGGATGGACAAACAATTTGATAAACATCGCATTAATATTATTGACACCCCGGGACACGTAGATTTCACCATTGAAGTGGAACGCTCATTACGCGTATTAGATGGTGCAGTCGCCGTTTTTTGTGCAGTAGGTGGTGTTGAACCACAGTCTGAAACCGTATGGCGTCAGGCAAATAAGTATGAAGTGCCCAGAATGGCATTCATTAATAAAATGGACCGTGCTGGTGCAGATTTTTTGCGCGTAGTCGAGCAATTAAAAACTCGTCTGGGGGCAGCCCCGGTTCCTGTGCAATTACCCATTGGTGCAGAAGAAGATTTTCACGGTGTGATTGATCTGGTTCGGATGCAGGCCATCTACTGGGAAAAAGAAAACATGGGTATCAATTATGAGGCCAAAGATATTCCGGCTAATATGATTGATGAGTGTACACAGTGGCGTGAAAATCTACTTGAAGCGGCAGCAGAAGCCAATGAAGAATTAATGGACAAATATCTTGAAGACGGTGATCTTTCTGAAGAAGAAATCCACCAGGGTCTGAGAGAACGTTGTTTAACAACGGAAATTGTACCCGTTTGCTGTGGTAGTGCATTTAAAAATATTGGTGTTCAGGCAATGCTTGATGCTATTGTTAATTATTTACCTTCACCGGTAGAAGTTAAAGCGATAAATGGCATATTAGATGACAAAGAAGGCACAGAAGCACATAGAGAAGCTTCTGATGATGAACCTTTTGCGGCACTGGCATTTAAAATTGCCACGGATCCATTTGTCGGTACATTGACATTTTTTAGAGTGTATTCAGGTGTCCTTAAATCAGGTGACATGCTGTACAACTCGGTTAACGGTAAAAAAGAGCGTATTGGGCGTATTTTACAAATGCACTCAAACTCTCGTGAAGAGATTAAAGAAGTAAGAGCGGGTGATATTGCTGCTGCGGTTGGTCTAAAAGACGTTACCACAGGCGATACATTATGTGCTCTGAATGCCATTATCACGCTAGAGCGTATGGAATTTCCAGAGCCTGTGATCTCTGTTGCTGTAGAACCACGTACTCAGGCAGATCAGGAAAAAATGGGTATTGCTCTGGGTAAGTTAGCTCATGAAGATCCCTCTTTTCGTGTACATACCGATGAAGAGTCTGGACAAACTATTATTTCCGGTATGGGTGAACTGCATCTGGATATTATTGTTGATAGAATGAAACGTGAATTCAGCGTTGAAGCCAACGTTGGTGCACCACAAGTTTCTTATCGTGAAACAATCAAAAAAGCAGTAGAGGTCGAAGGAAAATTTGTTCGTCAATCAGGTGGTCGTGGTCAGTATGGTCATGTCTGGTTGAAACTTGAGCCACAGGAAGGCTACGAATTTGTCAATGAAGTTGTTGGCGGTTCAGTACCCAAAGAATATATTGGTGCAGTGGACAAAGGTATTCAGGATCAAATGCTAAATGGTGTTATCGCAGGCTTTCCTCTGGTAGACATCAAGGCAACATTGTTTGACGGGTCTTACCATGATGTAGACTCCAATGAAATGGCCTTTAAAATTGCGGGTTCTTATGCCTTACGTGAAGGTGCGCAAAAAGCCGATCCGATCCTTCTGGAACCAGTAATGGAAGTTGAAGTCGTCACTCCAGAAGATTATATGGGTGATGTCATGGGTGACTTAAATCGCCGCCGCGGCATCCTTGAAGGAATGGAAGATGCAGCAGCAGGCAAAATAATTCGTGCCGAAGTGCCATTGTCTGAAATGTTTGGCTATGCCACAGCCTTACGCTCAGCGACTCAGGGGCGGGCTAACTATTCAATGGAATTCAGCAAGTATGCTGAAGCACCGAATAGTGTTGTAGAAGCTATAACGAAAAAACAAGGTTATTGATAAGAGCCATCAGCCAAATAAAATTTGCCGCTGTTATTTTGCTAACATATAAAAGCAAATATAATAGTGGTCAATTTCATGTTAGATGTGAGCCATCAGCCAATTAAATAAGAGTTGTATTCTATTGTCGACAAAAAAACAGTTGACAAACAGGTGTAAAAACTAGAGTATAGCGCTCAGAAAATAACCATAACATTTCAATAGTTAATTATTGGAATGTAAACAATTTGTGTAATGAGTGTGACCACGTAACTAAACATGTAAAAAATATTGTGTTGAAAATCGCAAAATATTTTTTCAGCTTGAGTTAATAGTAGTCAATGTAAATATTAGTTTAAATAGTAATTTAAACAAAACAAAGTTCAGGATAAAACCATGTCTAAAGAAAAGTTTGAACGTACAAAACCCCATGTCAACGTAGGTACAATTGGTCACGTTGATCATGGTAAAACTACATTAACAGCTGCTATTACAAAATGTATGGCCGAAATACACGGTGGTGAAACCCGTGCATTTGATCAGATTGACTCAGCACCAGAAGAAAAAGCCCGTGGTATCACCATTGCCACTTCACACGTTGAATATGAATCAGATGTTCGTCACTACGCGCACGTAGACTGCCCAGGACACGCCGATTATGTTAAAAACATGATCACTGGTGCTGCTCAGATGGATGGTGCGATACTCGTATGTAGCGCAGCAGACGGCCCAATGCCACAAACTCGTGAGCACATCTTATTATCTCGTCAGGTTGGTGTTCCTTATATTCTTGTTTACATGAATAAAGCGGACATGGTTGATGACGAAGAACTCATCGAACTGGTCGAAATGGAAATCCGTGAATTACTGGATGCCTACGACTTCCCAGGTGATGATACGCCAATTATTGTTGGTTCAGCACTGAAAGCCCTTGAAGGCGACACCAGTGATATCGGTATTCCTTCAATCGTTAAGCTTGTAGAAGCCATGGATACTTACATTCCAGAGCCTGTGCGTGCCATTGACGGTGACTTCATTATGCCGGTTGAAGACGTATTCTCAATCTCAGGTCGTGGTACTGTGGTAACAGGACGTATTGAGCGCGGTGTCGTTAAAGTCGGTGAAGAAATCGAAATTATCGGTATCAAAGACACTCAGACTACTACCTGTACGGGTGTTGAAATGTTCCGTAAACTGCTTGACCAAGGTCAGGCGGGTGACAACGTTGGTGTTCTTCTACGTGGTGTTAAGCGTGAAGACGTTGAACGTGGTCAGGTACTTGCTAAGCCAGGTTCCATCACACCTCACACTATCTTCGAAGCAGAAGTTTATGTACTGAGCAAAGAAGAGGGTGGTCGTCATACGCCTTTCTTCAAAGGCTATCGTCCACAGTTCTACTTCCGTACCACTGACGTAACCGGCGCATGTGAATTACCAGAAGGCGTAGAAATGGTTATGCCAGGTGATAACGTACAGATGGTTGTGACTTTGATTGCCCCAATCGCGATGGAAGACGGTTTACGTTTTGCGATTCGTGAAGGTGGTCGTACAGTTGGTGCTGGTGTTGTTGCTAAGGTCATTGAATAAAAGACTGAATAAGCAAGCTACGCCATTGGACGAGTCAAAAAATTCGTCAATGATAAATCTCTGCTGCTAAGACATAAAGCAGCAGCAGAGATGCAATAAAGAATCAGTTAAAAATTGTACAGGACAAAAATATGTCAACAGAAGATCAAACTATCCGTATTCACTTAAAAGCATTTGATTACCGTTTAATCGATATCAGTGCTAAAGAGATTGTAGAAACAGCCAAGCGTACAGGCGCACAGGTTAGAGGTCCGATTCCTTTACCAACTCGCAAAGAGCGCTTCAATGTTTTGACTTCACCACATGTTAATAAAGATGCTCGTGACCAATATGAATTACGCACTTATAAGCGTTTAATGGATATTGTAAAGCCTACAGATAAGACCGTAGATGCGTTAATGAAGCTGGATCTTGCAGCAGGTGTTGATGTTCAGATTAAATTGAACTAAAATACTGCCTCTTGTATTTTTGATCGAGACGAATCAAATAAACTGAAATAAAATTAACTATTTAAAAACAATAAGTTAATATTTTTAGATTGGTTCGTTTTGTTTTAGCTTTATCTGACTCTTCAATTTGAAGAGTTTTCTGTCTTTAAGAATGTAAAAAGATAAAGTAATTTTGTTAATTAAAGCTGAGTATAGATCAACCGAAATCTATACCAAATTGTATTTTGCTATATTAATCAAAGAATATTAATAGCGAATTGCAGAGGAAATTAAAATGAGTTTAGGTTTAGTAGGCCGTAAAGTGGGTATGACCCGTATCTTTACGGAGCAGGGAGAGTCTATCCCTGTCACAGTACTTGAAATGGAACCTAATCGTGTAACACAGGTTAAAACCAGTGCTACCGATGGTTACAATGCAATTCAGGTTACCGTAGGAACCCGTCGCGCTTCGCGCGTCACAAAAGCTGCTGCAGGTCATTTTGCCAAAGCAGGTGTTGAAGCAGGTCGTAAAACAGTTGAGTTTCGTCTCGATGAAGAAACAGAACTGACAGCGGGTTCCGAGATTAAAGCAGATATCTTTGCAGAAGGTCAGATCGTTGATGTGACTGGTACTTCAATTGGTAAAGGCTTCCAGGGCGGTATTAAGCGTCACAACTTCCATCGCCAGGATATGACTCACGGTAACTCGATCTCTCACCGTTCAAATGGTTCAATTGGTCAGAACCAAACTCCAGGTCGCGTATTTAAAGGTAAGAAAATGTCTGGTCATATGGGTGCTGCAAAAAGCACTGTCCAGAATATTCAAGTAGTACGTGTCGATGTTGATAAAAATCTGATTTTAGTTCGAGGTGGTGTACCTGGTTCTAAGAATTCTGATGTTATCATTAAGCCTGCTGTTAAAGCTTAATAGAGGATATTTAAATGGAACTGAATTTAACAACAGCTTCAGGTAATGCCTCTAAAAAGACGGTAGAACTATCTGAAGAAACTTTCAATAAAGATTTCAATGAAGCATTGATTCATCAAGTTGTCACCGCTTATATGGCTGGTGGTCGTGCTGGAACTAAAGCTCAGAAAAATCGCTCTGCAGTGAGCGGCGGTGGTGCTAAACCATGGCGCCAAAAAGGAACAGGCCGTGCCCGTTCCGGTACTATTCGCAGCCCAATCTGGCGCAGCGGTGGTACAACATTCGCAGCAAGCAATCGTGATTTTTCACAAAAAGTAAACCGTAAGATGTATCGCAGTGCGATGACATCTATTGTTTCAGAACTGGTTCGTCAGGAACGTCTGGTTATTTTATCTGAGTTAAAGATGGATGGCCCTAAGACTAAAGAACTGGCAGACACACTGAAAGCTTTAGATTGTCAAAATGCACTTATCGTTACTCAGGATTTTGATCAAAATATTTATCTTTCATCAAGAAACCTGATAAACATCGAATACACTGATGCACAGCATGTCAATCCAGTTAATCTGGTTCGCTACGATAAAGTAATTATGACCGCTGATGCAGTTAAGAAAGTTGAGGAGATGCTCAAATGAATCAGGAACGTATCTTCAACGTATTAGTTGCACCGCATGTCTCTGAAAAAAGTGCATTAAATGCTGAATACAATAATCAATATGTATTTAAAGTAGCAATTGATGCCAAAAAACCAGAAATTAAAAAAGCGGTAGAAAGTGTTTTTGATGTAACAGTATCAAAAGTACAAACAAGCATTGCAAAAGGTAAAGCAAAACGTTTTGGCCAGAAAATGGGTCGTCGTAAAGACTGGAAAAAAGCGTATGTAACCTTAGCAGAAGGTTCAACCATTGAAATGATGTCGGGCGAATAGCCGGGCTAAAGTTGAGGTAAATAGAAATGGCTGTATTAAAAAGCAAACCAACTTCAGCAGGGCGTCGTTTTGTAGTTCGCATTCAAACCGAAGGCCTTCATAAAGGCTCAGGTCATGCGCCTTTGCTAGCTAAGAAGTCAAAATCAGGTGGTCGTAACAATAATGGTCGTATCACTACGCGCCATATTGGTGGTGGTCACAAACAGCACTATCGTGTTGTTGATTTTAAACGAAATAAAGATGGCATCCCGGGTAAAGTAGAGCGCCTGGAATACGATCCGAATAGAACGGCTCACCTTGCATTAATATTATATGCAGATGGTGAACGTCGTTATATTATCGCACCTAAAGGGGTATCAGAAGGTACGCCGATCATGTCAGGTGCAGAGTCTGATATTAAACCTGGAAATGCCATGCAATTGCGTGATATTCCCGTCGGTTCAACCGTTCATTGTATTGAAATGAAGCCGGGCAAAGGTGCGCAAATTGCACGTAGCGCCGGTACTTCAGCACAATTGGTTGCCCGTGAAGGTTCCTACGTATCTGTTCGTTTACGTTCAGGTGAAATGCGTAAGATCCACGTTGACTGTAAAGCAACAATTGGTGAAGTCAGTAACTCAGAACATAGTCTACGTAAACTCGGTAAAGCGGGAGCGACACGTTGGAAAGGTATTCGTCCAACGGTTCGCGGTGTTGCTATGAACCCGGTTGATCACCCTCATGGTGGTGGTGAAGGTCGTACATCAGGAGGCCGTCATCCGGTATCTCCATGGGGTACTCCTACTAAGGGTTATAAGACACGTAGTAATAAACGAACTGATAAGTTTATTGTACGTCGTCGTAACAAAAAATAATCGTTATTAAGGAGTATTAATAGTGCCACGTTCAATTAAAAAAGGTCCATTTATTGATGGACACTTAATGAAAAAGGTACACACTGCTGTTGAGAACAACGATCGTAAGCCGGTTAAAACCTGGTCACGACGTTCAATGGTAATGCCAGAAATGGTTGGTTTGACTATCGCTGTACACAACGGTCGTCAGCACGTACCTGTATTAATTAATGAAAATATGGTTGGTCACAAACTAGGTGAAATGGTTCCTACCAGAACCTATAGAGGCCACGTTGCAGACAAGAAGGTTAGGTAAGCATTATGGAAGTTTCAGCAAAATTAAGAAATGCTATGATTTCTGCTCAAAAAATGCGCCTTGTAGCCGATCAGGTTCGCAACAAACCAGTAGAAGCAGCACTCGATCTATTAGCATACAGTCCTAAAAAAGCTGCAGTTATTATCAAGAAGGTGCTTGAATCAGCTATTGCAAACGCTGAGCACAATGAAGGTGCAGATATTGATGAGCTTAAAGTTTCAACAATATTTGTAGATGAAGGTCCTACATACAAACGTATGCAGCCTCGTGCAAAGGGTCGTGGTAATAGAATTTTAAAACGCACCAGTCACGTTGTCGTGAAAGTTAGCGATAGATAATAGCGGAGCAGAATAATGGGACAGAAAGTACACCCAATTGGCATTCGCCTGGGAATAATCAAGGATTGGACATCTAAATGGTACGCCAATTCTAAAGACTATGCCGATTTTTTGAATAAAGACATAGAAGTAAGACAGTTTCTGGAAAAGAAATTAGCACATGCATCTGTGAGTCGTATTCAGATTGATCGTCCAGCGCATAATGCACGAATTACTATTCACACTGCCCGTCCAGGCATTGTGATTGGTAAAAAAGGCGAAGATATTGAGAAGCTAAAGGCTGAAGTTGCCCAGATGATGGGAATTCCAGTGCATATCAATATTGAAGAAATACGTAAACCTGAAGTCGATGCTGCTCTTGTTGCGCAAAGTGTTGCACAACAATTAGAACGTCGTATCATGTTCCGTCGTGCAATGAAACGTTCAGTTACCAACGCTATGCGTTTAGGCGCTGAAGGGATTAAAATCAATGTTTCTGGTCGTTTAAACGGCGCAGAAATCGCACGAGCTGAATGGTATCGTGAAGGTCGTGTACCTTTACACACATTCCGTGCAGATATTGATTATGGCACAGCAGAAGCGAATACCACTTACGGCATTATTGGTGTCAAAGTATGGATATTCAAAGGTGAGATACTGGATACTGAATCGTTGATGAAGGAAAAATTACTTTCCAAAAAATCAGCAGATAGTAAGTAAGTACTTTTAATAGTATTAGAACAGTAACTTATCCGGAACAAACAAGATAGGGTTAGACAATGCTTCAACCAAAAAGAACAAAATTCCGTAAACAGATGAAAGGCCGTAACCGCGGTCTGGCTGCTAAAGGAAATAAAGTGAGTTTTGGCGAATACGGTCTAAAATCAATGTCGCGTGGTCGTTTGACCGCACGTCAGATTGAAGCCGCACGTCGTGCAATGACTCGTCATATTAAACGTGGTGGTAAAATTTGGATTCGCGTCTTTCCAGACAAGCCGATTTCAAAGAAGCCACTTGAAGTAAGACAAGGTAAAGGTAAAGGCAACGTGGAATATTGGGTTGCACAAATCCAGCCAGGCTCAATGCTATATGAAATGGAAGGTGTCACTGAAGAGTTGGCACGTGAAGCTTTTGCATTAGCAGCGGCCAAGTTGCCTTGTGCTACATCTTTTGTTAAGCGTACGGTGATGTAAATGAGCAATGAAAATAAATTTAAAGCAACTGATTTGCAAGCTAAGTCACCAGAAGAGCTGACTGAAACTTTGCATGAATTGCGAAAAGAACAGTTTAATCTAAGAATGGGACAAGGCAGTGGCCAACAGGTCAAACCTCACCTTTTTAAATTGGTTAGACGTAATATTGCACGCGTAAAAACCGTTCTAAGTTCAAAGTAACCAGCATTAATCGAGATCGAGAAAATGAGCGAAGATAAAAAACAAAGAACGGTAAATGGCATAGTTCTAAGTGACAAAGTGGACAAAACCGCAACCGTAATGATTGAACGTAAAGTTAAACATCCGCTTTATGGCAAGTACATAAAGCGTTCAACTAAACTGCATGTTCATGATGAGAACAACGAGTGCGGCGTTGGTGATACTGTCAGTATTGCTGAATGTCGTCCAATGTCCAAGACTAAGTCATGGTCACTCGTCGAAGTTATCAATAAAGCCGGCTAATAGTTATTGCATTAGAAATAATGCAAAAAACTTAGCAGTCCGGAAGCGCTATAAAATAAGCAACGCACAAGATTATCTGTACAAGATAAAAGAAGCCATGCTATAATGTTTGGCTTTCTTGGCTATGCTTATACTTATTTTTATAAGAGGCGCCGAATTAGCATTGTTTGGAGATTAACAATGATTCAGATGCAAACGGTACTTGATGTTGCCGATAATAGTGGTGCGCGAAGAATCCTGTGTATTAAGGTTCTTGGTGGTTCTCACAGAAGATACGCCCGAGTGGGTGATATCATCAAATGCAGCATCAAAGAAGCTATACCTAGAGGTAAAGTGAAGAAAGGTGATGTATACAATGCGGTTGTCGTTCGTACAACTAAAGGTGTTCGTCGACCAGATGGTTCTTTGATTCGTTTTGATGGAAATGCAGCAGTTTTACTGAATGCATCACATCAACCAATTGGTACTCGGATCTTTGGTCCTGTTACACGTGAACTACGTACTGAAAAGTTCATGAAAATTATTTCATTGGCGCCGGAAGTTCTTTAGTAAATTACTAGGTTGTAGTTTACAAAAGCAAACAACAGTGCACTTTAATAGTGATATCACCTGATTAGTTTTTTTACTGTTTTAAAACAGGCTGACTCGGGAGTGATCATTGTTAAAAAGACGTAAGAGAGAAAGTGATGCGTAAGTTAAGAACAGGTGATGAGATTATTGTTATCGCCGGAAAAGATAAAGGTAAGCGCGGTCAAATTGACACGTTTGTTGGTGAAACCAAGGTAGTAATACCTAATGTTAATGTCGCCAAAAAGCATGTTAAGGCAAACCCAAATGCCGGAGAAACTGGAGGAATTGTTGATAAAGCAATGCCTTTAGAAATTTCTAATGTAGCGATTTTTAATGCTGCAACTGGTAAAGCTGACCGAGTTGGTTTTAAGTTTCTGGAAGACGGAAAAAAAGTCCGTTTTTACAAGTCAAATAGTGAAGTTATTGCATAAGTTTTTTTATAAAATGCATGGCAAACTATTAACTCACAACAGAACCTTAAAAAGATAACACTTGCTGATAAAAGAAGTAGGAAAAGTTCAAAATGGCAACTTTACAAACGTTATATAAAGATACAATTGTAGCTCAGCTGCAAAAGGAATTTAATTACAATAGTGTAATGGAAGTTCCTAAAATCACCAAAATCACCCTGAATATGGGTCTTGGTGAAGCAATAGGTGACAAGAAAATTATCGAACATGCTGTCGGTGATATGACTAAAATCTCTGGCCAAAAGCCAGTAGTCACTAAAGCTAGAAAATCAATCGCGGCCTTTAAAATTCGTGATGATTATCCAATTGGCTGTAAAGTCACTCTACGTAGAGAAAAAATGTATGAGTTTCTTGAGCGATTGATCAGTATTTCAATTCCTCGTATTCGTGATTTTCGTGGTTTAAACCCAAAATCATTCGATGGTCGTGGTAATTATAGTATGGGAATAAAAGAACAAATCATATTCCCGGAAATTGATTATGACAAGATCGACAAATTACGCGGTATGGATATTACTATTACCACAACTGCAAAAACCAATGACGAAGCTAAAGCTTTATTAAAAGCCTTCAGCTTTCCATTGAAATCAGAGGAAAAGGGATAGTCAAATGGCAAAACAATCAATGATTCAACGCGAACTAAAACGCGAAAAAATGGTTGCTAAATATGCTGCTAAACGAGCTGCATTAAAAGCTGCTATGACGGATCCAAAGGCATCTTATGAAGAGCAAATGGAAGCGCGTGAAAAATTCAACGCTCTGCCAAGAAATGCTTCTCCTGTGCGTCTGCGTAACCGCTGTCGTATTACTGGTCGCCCACATGGTTATTTCCGTAAGTTTGGTATGTCAAGAAACAAACTACGTGAACATACAATGAATGGTGACGTACCTGGACTGCGTAAAGGCAGTTGGTAATCAGAAAGAATTAGGAGAAAGTTATGAGCATGAGTGATCCAATTGCAGATATGCTAACTCGTATCAGAAACGCATTAGCTGCAAACAAAGTAAACGTATCTATGCCTTCATCAAAAGTGAAGGTTGCTATCGCTAAAGTATTACAGGATGAAGGTTATCTTCTTTCTCATACCGTCAGTGAAGGCACCAAGCCAGTTCTAACAATTGACCTGAAATATTTTCAAGGTAAACCTGTTATTGAATTGATTAAAAGAGCCAGCAGACCAGGTCTTAGACAATATAAGTCAGCTAATGATATGCCAACAGTTTGGGATGGATTAGGTGTTTCTATTGTATCTACTTCAAAAGGTATTATGACTAATACTGCAGCTGAAAATATTGGACAGGGTGGCGAAGTATTGTGTTATGTAGCGTAGTGGCTCTTTATTTATTATAGAAGCTACGTTTGAAGAAACTGGAACTTAGTTTAATTCGAATATGACATTAAACAGAAAAGTTTTAAGTCTTCTTAATATCCTAACCAAGAATTATGACACTATTAAGGTGAATGTATGTCTAGAGTAACAAAACCGGTGGCTATTCCTTCCGGTGTAGAAGTTTCCCTTAACGGACAAGAAATTTCCGTTAAGGGCAGTAAGGGTCAACTGCAAATGAATATTAATTCTTCAGTAGCAATGACTGTAGAAGATGGTAATGTGAGTTTCGCATCAGTAAATGCCAGTGATAAAAAAGGCGATGCAATTATTGGAACCATGAAATCACTAGTCAACAATATGATGACTGGTGTTTCCAATGGTTTTGAAAAGAAATTAACATTAATTGGTGTTGGTTATAGAGCAAAGGCGCAGGGTAACAAAGTTGATTTGAGCCTGGGTTTTTCACATCCTGTTGAGCATGAACTGCCAGAAGGTATTACAGCTGAGACACCAAGTCAGACAGAAATTATAATCAGAGGAATTGACAAACAAAAAGTTGGTCAGGTTGCTGCTGATATTCGTTCTTATCGTCCACCAGAGCCTTATAAAGGTAAGGGTGTTCGTTATACTGATGAGCATGTTGTTCGTAAAGAAGCTAAGAAGAAGTAATACATAGAGGCTGATGTAATGGATAAGAAACAAAAACGTTTACGTCGCTCTCGTAGAGCACGTGCAAAGATAAAAGAGTTAGCGGTTAACCGTCTGACTATTCATAAAACACCAAAACATATATACGCTCAAGTAATTGCGCCTAATGGTTCTGATGTTATAGCCGCTGTTAATACAGCACAAAGCGCTATAAAGTCTGACATTAAATATACAGGCAATTGTGACGCAGCTAAGGCAGTCGGTAAAGCCATTGCTGAAAAAGCAAAAGAAGCTGGTGTAACAAAAGTCGCATTCGACAGAAGTGGTTTCAAATACCATGGACGTGTCAAGTCACTGGCTGATGCAGCTCGTGAAAATGGTCTGGAATTTTAAGGGTAATATCATGGCTGGAAAGAACCAAGCAAAAGAAAAAGCACAAGACGATTTAATTGAAAAGTTAATCAATGTCAATCGTGTTGCTAAAGTTGTTAAAGGTGGTCGTGTATTCGGTTTCGCAGCGTTAACTGTTGTTGGAGACGGAAATGGCCGAGTCGGTTTTGGACGTGGTAAGGCAAAAGAAGTGCCTGCAGCGATTCAAAAAGCGATGGAAAATGCTCGTCGTAACATCGTTAAAGTACCTGTTAAAGATGGCACATTACAATACGGTTTATACGGTGTTGAAGGTGCAGCAAGAGTTTATATGAAGCCTGCATCAGAAGGTACCGGCATTATTGCTGGTGGCGCTATGCGTGCAGTATTTGAAGCTGTAGGTATCCGCAACGTACTGGCTAAATGTATTGGTACTCAAAACCCGATTAATGTTGTTCGCGCAACCATTAAGGGATTGAAAGAAATGCGTTCACCAGAGTTTATTGCTGCTAAACGTGGCAAAACGGTTGAAGAGATCAACGGCTAATCCTTTTTGTTACAATAGGTAGTTAATATGTCAAAGACAATTAAAATCACTCAAGTTAAGAGTATTAATGGTCGACTGAAAGCACATAAAGCCTGTGTTGCCGGTCTTGGCCTAAGAAGAATAAACCATTCTGTTGAAGTTATCGATACCCCTGAAAATCGTGGTATGATCAACAGGGTTTCATATTTATTAAGAGTTGAGGAATAAGATCATGCGTCTTAATTCGCTAAAACCCGCAGAAGGGTCGAACAAAACTGGAAAACGTGTTGGCCGTGGTATTGGTTCCGGTACAGGTAAAACCTGTGGTCGTGGACACAAAGGTCAAAAATCTCGTACCGGCGGAACTGTAATGGTCGGTTTTGAAGGTGGTCAAATGCCACTGCAAAAACGTTTACCTAAAGTTGGTTTTTCATCAAGAGTTAGCATAGTAACTGATGAAATCCGTCTACACGAACTTAATCGTTTTGATGATGTTGTTGATATTGATGCGCTGAAAAAAGCAAATCTTGTTACCAAAAATATCAAGCGTGTAAAAGTTTTCGTATCAGGTGAGATCACTAAGGCTGTTACTCTGAAAGGAATATCAGTGACTAAAGGTGCTCGTGCAGCGATTGAAGCTGCCGGTGGCAAAATAGAAGAATAAGGACGATTCGTGGCAGCATCAGCAGCTCAATTGGCCAGTTCATTAGGAGGCGGTAAACTCTCTGAGTTAAAAAGCCGCCTTCTTTTTGTTCTAGGTGCATTATTAGTTTTTCGTATTGGAACCTATATACCGGTTCCAGGTATTAATCCTGACGCACTGGCTGCTCTATTTGATCAGCAGCGTGATTCCATCTTAGGCATGTTCAACATGTTCTCTGGTGGTGCTTTAGAAAGACTCTCTGTCTTTGCTTTAGGGATTATGCCGTATATTTCAGCGTCTATTATTATTCAATTGATGACCAAGGTGATCCCTACCCTGGAACAATTAAGTAAAGAAGGACAGGCTGGAAAAAGAAAGATTACTCAATATACGCGCATGGGTACTGTTGCACTTGCGACATTCCAGGCTTTAGGTGTAGCGATTACACTTGAGAGTCAGACCGCTGGTGCAACTAATGTTGTTGTTGACCCCGGCTTAATTTTTCGAATCTCAACAGTGGCGACATTAGTAACAGGAACAATGTTTCTTATGTGGTTAGGTGAGCAGATCACTGAACGTGGTATTGGTAATGGTATCTCACTGATTATCTTTGCAGGTATTGTTGCAGGTTTACCAAGCGCCTTAGGTGGAACATTTACATTACAGGATGAAGGTACTATCTCATCAGGTGTTTTACTGCTGTTAATTATGATTATTATCGCTGTTACAGCGTTTGTTGTTTTCGTTGAACGAGCACAAAGACGCATAACCGTTAATTATGCTAAACGTCAGCAAGGTAAAAAAATGTATGCTGCACAGTCATCACATTTACCTTTAAAAGTGAATATGGCAGGAGTTATTCCTCCTATCTTCGCTTCAAGTATTATTCTGTTTCCTGCAACTATTGGTAAATTGTTTTCTAATTCAGAAGGTATGGGCTGGATGCAGTCAATGGCTGATGCTATTTCGCCAGGTCAACCACTCTATGTATTGTTTTATGCACTGGGAATTTTCTTCTTCTGCTTTTTCTACACAGCGATTATGTTTAATCCAAGAGAAACTGCCGATAATTTGAAAAAGTCTGGTGCATTTATTCCAGGAATCAGACCCGGAGAAAACACATCACGTTTTATTGATGCGATCATGAGTCGTTTAACACTCATTGGTGCTGTATATATCACTGGTGTTTGTCTGCTGCCGGAATTTCTTATTTTAAACTGGAATGTGCCATTTTACTTTGGTGGAACATCCCTGTTGATTATTGTTGTTGTTACCATGGACTTTATGGCACAAATTCAAACCTATATCATGTCACATCAATATGAAGGTTTAATGAAAAAAGCTAATTTGAAAAGTTCTAAAAAGTAACAATTACTATAATAGATATTACGATTTTATTTTTAGAGGTGTAACATGAAAGTACGTGCTTCAGTAAAAAAGATTTGCAGAAACTGCAAAATTATTAAGCGTAAAGGTGTTGTCCGTGTCATCTGTTCAGATGGCCGTCATAAGCAGCGTCAGGGTTAAAAGCCACGTTTATAGCGAATTGATTTAGCGATCAATTCACCAAAAAATACTGTTAATAATATTGACAGAATAAATGAGAGCGCGTATAATTACGCGCTCTTTGTATTACTATTAGATTGATGGGAGAGCCTTTATGGCCCGTATTGCTGGTGTTAATGTTCCAGATAGAAAACATGCAGTTATTGCACTAACATCGATTTATGGAATTGGAAAAACCCGTTCTGCTCAAATTTTAGAAAAAGCCGGCATTGCTGCTGATACTAAAATCGAAGCATTATCAGAAGGGCAGCTTGATACTGTTCGTAACCTGATAGGTGAATTTACTACTGAAGGTGATTTGAGACGTGAAACGTCAATGAATATCAAACGCCTGATGGATATGGGTTGTTACCGCGGTATCAGACATCGTAGAAGTTTACCTCTACGCGGTCAACGTACTAAAACTAATGCAAGAACACGTAAGGGCCCTAGAAAGCCAATTCGTAAGTAGCATTGAACCAATCTGTAAATCAGTTAACAAACAAATTATTATCAATAAATTGTTTGTCAATAAATTGCGAAAAAAAACGAACTGTTTGTTATTAGAGCTGCCACATAAATTAGCTTAAGTTAGTTATGTTCAGATGCTTTAATAAGATTCAATTTAGAAATTAAATGTAGGTATACTATGGCACAACCAAGTCGTTCACGTAAGAAAGTAAAACGTACGGTTGTTGATGGAATCGCGCATATACACGCTTCTTTCAATAATACAATTATCACAATCACAGATCGTCAGGGCAATGCTCTGTCCTGGGCCACTGCGGGTGGATCAGGTTTCCGTGGTTCAAGAAAAAGTACACCTTTCGCTGCACAGGTTGCTGCTGAAAGAGCGGGTAAAATTACCCTTGAAATGGGTATGAGAAATCTTGACGTGAATGTAAAAGGTCCTGGTCCTGGTCGTGAATCTGCAGTTCGTGCCTTCAACGCTCTAGGTTATAAAATTAACAGCATCACTGATGTCACACCCATTCCACATAATGGTTGTCGTCCATCTAAGAAGCGTCGTGTTTAAAGTTAAATCTATAGCATTTTGTTAATTACAAAAGTCTAAGAGCAAGAGTAGGAAGGAAATAAATAATGGCTAGATATATTGGACCAACGTGTAAATTAGCACGTCGTGAAAAAACAGATTTGGGCCTCAAAAGTGGTCTAAGAGCACTTGATACTAAATGTAACATGGAACAACCACCAGGTGTTCATGGTGCGGGGCGTGGTCGTCTTAGTGATTTTGGTTTACAGTTGCGTGAAAAACAAAAAGTCAAAAGGATCTATGGCGTTTTGGAAAAGCAATTCAGAAACTACTATAAAAAAGCATCAGGCCAAAAGGGTGCTACCGGCGAAAATCTTCTACAATTATTAGAACAACGCCTGGATAATGTTGTCTATCGTATGGGCTTTGGTTCTACCAGAGCAGAAGCAAGACAACTTGTTGGACATAAAGCGATTATGGTTAATGGGCAAACAGTGAATGTTGCTTCTTTTACCTGTAATGCTGGCGATGTTGTTTCAATTCGTGAAAAAGCAAAGAAACAGCAACGTGTGAAAGATGCTTTAGAATTAGGTAAGCAGCGTGAGCCAAGTGAGTGGATTTCTGTTGATGAAAAAGCAATGGAAGGTACATTTAAATCTGTACCAGAGCGTAGTGATCTACCTACTGAAATTCAAGAAAACTTAATTGTGGAATTATACTCTAAGTAATTTCACCTTTTGTGAAAAGCATTTATCTCTTATCACCATTATTTATGAATGGTGAGTTATAAATGCTTTTGACGTTATAACAAACAAATATGCTATGAGGACACTTCATGCAGGACTCTGTATCTCAGTTTCTTAGACCTAAACTGGTTGATGTACAACAATATTCAGAAAATCATGCTAAAGTTGTTTTAGAACCTCTGGAAAGAGGCTTTGGACATACTCTAGGTAACTCATTGCGTCGCATTTTGCTTTCTTCTATGACGGGTGCCTGCATCTATGAAGTAGAAATAGATGGTGTCCTGCATGAGTATTCAAGCATTGAAGGCGTTCAGGAAGATGTTATTGAAATCCTGCTTAACCTCAAAGGTGTTTCAATTATCCTGAACAATCGTGATGAGGTTGAACTTTCTTTAACTAAGAAAGGCCCTGGCATTGTTACTGCAGGTGACATTGCTCTGGATCATGATGTTGAAATTGTTAACCCTGATCATGTTATTTGTAATCTTTCTGGTGATGCTGAAATCTCTATGAAATTACTCATTAACAAAGGCATTGGTTATCAACCTTCAAATACGCGCAATACTTCTGATGAGTCGGATACCGTTATCGGTCGTTTGCAGTTAGATGCCAGTTATAGCCCGGTTATTAAAGTGTCTTACGCTGTTGAGAATGCGCGCGTTGAGCAACGTACTAATCTTGATAAACTTATTATTGATTTAGAAACCAATGGAACAATTGATCCTGAAGAAGCCATTAAACATGCGGCAACTATTCTTTCTGATCAGTTATCATCATTTGTTAACCTCAATGTTCGTGAAGCTGAAGCACCAGAAGAGAAAGAACCAGAAATCGATCCAATTCTGCTTCGTCCAATTGACGATCTGGAACTTACGGTACGTTCAGCAAACTGTCTGAAAGCCGAACAAATTTATTTTATTGGTGATTTGATTCAACGTACTGAAGTTGAATTACTCAAGACACCTAACCTTGGTAAGAAATCTTTGACTGAAATTAAAGATGTTCTCGCTTCTAAAGGTTTAAGTCTTGGTATCAAGCTTGAGAACTGGCCGCCAGCGATCTTGAAAGATAGTACTAAGCTTTAAGTTTAAACTTTCAGTTTTTAGCATTAGAAAATTTAAATCTACATTAGTAGTATTTACAGTAACTTTTATTCAGTAACATTGTTTGTTACTGGGTGCTGTAAATTATATAAGGTGTATAAACATGCGTCATCGTCATAGTGGACGTCAACTTGGTCGAAATAGCTCTCATCGTAAAGCGATGTTTAAAAATATGGCTGTTTCTCTGTTGCGTCATGAAATTATCAGAACAACTTTACCAAAGGCAAAAGAACTGCGTCGTGTCGTTGAGCCTTTGATTACTCGTGGTAAGCAAGATTCAGTTGCTAACCGTCGTATTATCTTTGCTCGTACTCGTGATAGCGAAATTACCGCAAAGTTATTTACTGAGATTGGTCCAAGATATCAGGATCGTCCAGGTGGTTATATTCGTATTCTTAAGTGTGGTTTCCGTAAGGGTGACCGTGCGCCAATGGCTTATGTCGAATTGGTTGATCGTCCTATCATCGAAGATGAAGATGAGGATGGTATTGAGGAACTGGATGATTAGATTTTAATGGTTAGTTTTCACTGACTTAATATAATCATTGTCTAATAAAAAAACCGGTTTATACCGGTTTTTTTATGTCTGGTGTTTATTGCAGCAAGAGCTTATTTAGGTTTAAGATAGGCTTTAAGATATTCACCAGTATATGACTTCTTATTTTTAACCAGTTGCTCTGGTGTCGCACAATCTATTATTGTACCGCCCTTATTACCTCCTTCAGGACCCATATCAATTAACCAGTCTGCAGTTTTTATCACATCAAGGTTATGTTCTATGATAACGACAGTATTACCATGATCTCTTAACCTGAAGAGTACTTGTAATAATTGCTTAATATCGAAAAAATGCAGACCAGTAGTGGGTTCATCAAGAATATACAGGGTTTTGCCGGTATCACGCTTAGAGAGCTCTTTTGATAGTTTTACTCGCTGTGCTTCACCACCGGAAAGCGTTGTGGCACTTTGTCCTAATTTAATATAGGACAAACCGACATCTAATAAGGTTTGTAATTTTCTTTTTAGCGCAGGAATGGCACTAAAGAACTTATGTGCTTCTTCAATAGTCATATCCAGGATCTGATAGATATTTTTGCCCTTATATTTAATCTCCAGAGTTTCACGATTATAGCGTTTTCCATGACACACATCACAGGGTACATAAATATCCGGCAAGAAATGCATCTCTACTTTAATAACGCCGTCTCCCTGACAGGCCTCACAGCGGCCGCCTTTGACATTAAAGCTGAAGCGACCGGGTGTATAGCCCCGTGAACGAGCTTCATTGGTAGCGGTAAACAAATCCCGAATGGATGTAAATAAACCGGTGTAGGTGGCTGGATTAGAACGTGGTGTGCGTCCAATAGGACTCTGGTCTATGTCTATGACCTTATCAAAATGATCAATGCCTTCTATTGTTTTAAATGGAGCGGGTGAAGTATTGGCTCTATTCAACTCACGAGCGGAAAATTTATACAGTGTGTCATTGATTAAAGTGGATTTACCGGAGCCGGAAACTCCGGTGACAACCGTAAGTAAACCAACGGGAATAATAACATTAACTTTTTTCAAATTGTTACCTGAAGCGCCTTTAATTTCCAGCAGACGCTTGGGATCAACAGGAGTTCGCTCTTTTGGCACAGCAATCCCGTCAGTACCATTTAAAAATTGTGCTGTGATGGACTGCTTATTATTGATGATATCTTTTAGTTGTCCCTGAGCAACAATTTGACCTCCATGCACTCCAGCGCCTGGACCAATATCAACGATATAGTCTGCAGCACGTATGGCATCTTCATCATGTTCAACAACAATCACGGTATTGCCCAGATCTCGTAAATAGGTGAGGGTATTTAATAATCTTTGATTATCTCTTTGATGCAGTCCGATAGATGGTTCATCAAGAATATACATGACACCCACGAGACCTGCACCGATCTGACTGGCCAGCCGGATGCGCTGTGCTTCACCGCCGGATAATGTTTCAGCACTGCGATCCAGTGTCAGGTATTTAAGTCCGACATTCATGAGGAAATCGAGTCTCTGAGAAATTTCAATAACGATTTTTTTGGCTATTTCACCACGCTTACCGGTTAATTTAAGCTGCTTAAAAAAGAGCTGTGTTTCACCAATTGATAATGCAGTGATTTCGGATAAGGTTTTATTATCAATAAAGACATTACGGGCTGAAAGATTCAGGCGACTGCCGTGACATTCAGGACATGAATGAATGGTCTGGTATTTACTCAATTCCTCGCGCACGACATTAGAATCTGTTTCATGATAACGTCGCTGCATATTATGTATAACACCTTCAAAGGGTGCATTTCTGGTGGTTTTACGGCCCTTATCATTCACATAAACAAAATTGATGGTTTCACCATTATTACCATACAAAATTATTTCTTGTATTTTTTTTGGCAAATCTTTATAGGGTGTATCAATATCAAAATCATAATGTCTGGCCAGAGAGGTGAGCATTTGAAAATAATAAGCATTACGACGATCCCAACCCCGAATTGCCCCTGATGTCAGAGACTGGTCAGCATGATGTACTACTTTGTCAGGATCAAAAAATTGTTTCACTCCTAAGCCGTCACAGCTGGGGCAGGCACCGGCGGGATTATTAAAAGAAAATAAGCGCGGCTCTAATTCTGTGAGACTATAACCACATTCCGGACAGGAAAATTTGGCAGAAAAAGTCACATCTTCATGCTGGGTATCATCCATATAAGCAATACGGGCAATACCATTAGACAGCTCCAGTGTTGTTTCAAATGAATCAGCAAGACGTTGCTTCAGGTCTGGTCGTACTTTAAAACGGTCAATAACCACTTCAATGGTATGCTTTTTATGCAGCTCCAGTGCCGGAGGCTGATCCAACTCATAGAGTTCACCATCAATGCGTGCCCGAATATAGCCCTGTGCTCTGAGTTCATCAAAAAGAATATGATGTTCACCCTTTCTTGCTTGAATGACCGGTGCAAGTAACATTAATTTACTGCCTTCAGGCAGTGCCAGAGTTCTATCAACCATTTGACTGACTGTTTGAGCATCGAGCGTAGTATGGTGTTCAGGACAGCGAGGGATCCCGACCCGGGCATACAATAAGCGCAAATAATCATAAATTTCAGTGACAGTACCTACGGTAGAACGAGGATTGTGTGAAGTTGATTTTTGTTCAATGGAAATTGCCGGAGACAGACCTTCAATGTGATCAATATCCGGTTTTTCCATCATAGAAAGAAATTGTCGGGCATAACTTGATAAAGATTCAACGTAACGTCGCTGGCCCTCGGCATAAATAGTATCAAACGCAAGTGATGATTTACCCGATCCGGAGAGCCCGGTGATGACAATAAGTTTGTCTCTGGGTAATTCAATATCAATATTTTTTAAATTATGGGTACGTGCACCCTGAATTTTGATTGTGTCCATAAAAAAGTGTAACAAGCCTAAGTAAAAACTGATAATATACTGTCTTTCGCAACGAAAGAACAATGATATCCAGACATTTTTATGCAACTGATGCATAAAAAAATAATGACTGAAATAAAGACCCATATTGTAAATGAAAGAAAACGAGATAGATAAACTAAATCCAACCGAAAAGCGAGCAGCAGCTTCGCTTGCCAGTATTTATTCCCTGCGTATGCTTGGACTGTTCATGATTTTTCCTGTGTTCTCACTCTATGGTCAGCAGCTTGAGGGAAATACACCCTTGTTAATCGGTCTGGCTATCGGTGCTTATGGTCTGACACAGGCTATTTTTCAAATTCCATTTGGTATGTTGTCAGACAAAATTGGTCGTAAACCGGTTATTGTTATGGGAATGCTGATTTTTGCTTTAGGCAGTGTGGTTGCCGCCATGGCTGATTCCATTTACGGTGTTATTTTCGGGCGAATTATTCAGGGAAGCGGGGCAGTTGCAGCCGCTGTTATGGCACTGGCTGCCGATCTCACACGGGAAGAACATCGTCTGAAGATCATGGCAACTATCGGTATGAGTATCGGTTTTGCTTTTGCTGTGGCAATGGTCGCAGGCTCTGTTTTGAATGAAATGATTGGTGTTGACGGTATGTTCTGGCTGACCGCTGTGTTTGCATTGATGGGGGTGGCTGTGACCTTGTTTTGGGTTCCTGATGCCCCGAGATCGTTTCATAGAGAAACAGAACCAGTACCTGAGCAATTTAAGTCTATATTAAAAGATCACCAGCTGTTGCGCTTAGACGCAGGTATTATGATTTTGCACATGGTACTGACAGCGACTTTTTTGGTGATTCCAATTGCTTTAGTTAATGAACAACATGCCAACCTGGCATCATCTGAACACTGGAAAATATATCTGCCTGTTATGATACTGGCAATGGGACTGATGATACCCTTTATCATAATTGCTGAGAGCAAACGCAGAATGAAAGAGGTTTTTAATGGTGCGATTGTGGTCATTGCTCTGTCAGAATTAGGTTTCTGGGCATTTAATGATTCAATTTTGGGTTTATCATTTTTTATTCTGATCTTTTTTGCTGCATTTAATGTGCTTGAAGCTTCCTTACCCTCTCTGATTGCCAAAATGTCACCCTCAGAGGCCAAAGGCACTGCCATGGGTATTTATAGTACCAGCCAGTTTTTTGGTGCATTTTTAGGTGGAGTCATTGGTGGAAAGATACTGGGCTTATATGGTATAAATGGTGTTTTCCTATTTGCTATGCTGATTACACTCGTGTGGAGCCTTATTGCTCTGACAATGAAAAGTCCCCGTTATTTGAGTTCGTTTGTTGTAAAACTAAGCTCAGTAAAAACAGAAGATATTTCACATGTGACGGCAGAGCTGACAAGGATCTGTGGTGTTGCTGAAGCAGTAGTGATCCCCGAAGATGGTGCGGCTTATTTAAAAGTAGAGCTGCATGCTTTGGATAAATTAAAACTAAAAGAATTTTCAAAAAGATATTCAGAAGAGGATGAGTAATGGCTGGAGTAAATAAGGTAATATTAGTTGGAAGATTGGGAAAAGATCCAGAAGTAAGATATACACCAGATAATAGAGCAATTGCCAATATTACACTGGCAACTTCTGAGTCCTGGAAAGATAAAAATACTGGCCAGAGGCAGGAAAAAACTGAATGGCATCGTGTGGTCTTTTTTGGTGGTGTTGCAGGTGTTGTGGGAGAATATCTGCGTAAAGGTTCACAGATTTATCTTGAGGGAAAATTACAAACAAGAAAATGGCAGGATCAAAGTGGTCAGGATCGCTATACCACTGAGGTTGTTGTCGATAGTTTTAATGGTGTTATGCAAATGCTTGATAGTCGCACTGGCGGTGATACTGCTTTTGCTCAGGGCGGTGGCAATCAACCTAATCAGAACCCCCAGCAAAACCAGACACCCCAGCAGCAGGCTTCCCAACCAAATCAGACGTCGCAGCAACAGCAGCCACAATCTCCTCCTGCTAGTCAGCCGTTTGAAGATGAATTTGATGATGATATTCCCTTCTAGGCCGAAAAATTGTAAAAATGTAAAGTTTTACTAGAAAGCCCTCTACTAGAGGGCTTTCTTATTTTTATCACTCTAAAGCCCGGAACGAACCAGCTGTTCTTTTTCTGCCTGAATTAATATAATTGGATTGGTCTGCATACTGCTGGGGCTGATATTGTTAACCAGCCTGGGAATATCTGCTTCGGTAACACCATAGGCTGATAAGGGCTCTAATGCCATTTGTCGGCTCCAGTCTGATAATAGTTCCAGCAATTTATTCTGAGCGTCTATATCACTGAGATCACTTTGCTGAGTTAATAAGCGGCCAATTTGAGCATATCGCTGCAGGCCGCAATTATGTGGTTCTCGCTTACGCATGGCATTAATGTTAATACGGGTGGCTTCCGCTAATACTGTGCCACAGGCAATGCCATGAGGTATGGGGAAAAAAGCCCCTAAGGGTGAGGCCAGGCCATGAACACTGCCTAAACCCACCTGAGCCAGTGTAATGCCGGAAATTAATGCAGCGTAGGCCATTTTAGCTCTGGCTTGTTTTATATCATCAGTTTGTTTATTTGTGTCAGAGTGATACCAGAGTAATAAACTATCACGCACCGATTCTATGTCGCTTAGTGCTAATGCATCAGTAAATGGGTTGGCCTTTGTGGATAAATAAGACTCCATGAGTTGTGTTAATGCATCCATGCCATTGGCAGCAATAAGGGCTTTTGGACAACTTTCCAGAAGATCCGGATCAATAATGGCATACTGAGGGATTAATAGTTCATCACGAAAGGATTTTTTATAGCCTTTCTCACCGCTCTCATTGTTGCCTTTCAGATCACTGAGTACAGAATTTTTAGTGGCTTCACTGCCTGTGCCTGCTGTGGTTGGCACTGCAATAAACCTAAAAAACGCAGTAGCCCATGCAACGACATAATATCCAGCACCAAACTTCTCATAATTGAACTGTTTTTCTCTAGGCTGGA
>JAHXIM010000048.1 GCA_025655635.1 gamma proteobacterium symbiont of Lucinoma myriamae
TAACAATTTGATCAGGAACAATAAAATTACAATTAATGTTGTACGATAATCTATCAATTCATGATGATTATCTTTTTTCAGGGTCGACTACATAGTTTAAATACAAGAATTCTAAAAAGTAGAGAATACATGAAAGAAAATTTTGCCAATATTATCTCGGCAGTCGGAGAAAATCTGGACAGAGATGGCTTAAGAGATACCCCCGAACGGGCAGCTAAAGCCTTTCAGTTTTTAACTCGCGGCTATCATCAGAATATCGATGAAGTGGTTAATAACGCTATTTTTGATTCCGATAATGATGAAATGGTGCTGGTTAAAGATATTGAAGTTTATTCCCTGTGTGAACATCATTTATTACCCTTTATCGGCAAGTGTCATGTTGCCTATTTACCGCAAGGAAAAGTCATTGGTTTGTCCAAAATTGCCCGTATTGTGGATATGTATGCCCGCCGTCTGCAGATTCAGGAAAATATGACCAAGCAGATTGCAGAAACAATTATGGAAGTGACTGGTGCTCGAGGGGTCGGTGTTGTACTAGAAGCAAAACACTTATGTATGATGATGCGTGGTGTTGAAAAACAAAACTCTATGATGACTACCTCAATGATGCTGGGTGCATTTCGCGAAGGTGATTCCACACGGTCTGAATTTTTAAGTTTGATACGTTAGGTCTGGAAAAAAAGCATGTCATTGCAAAATCTGTCTTCACAAATAGCAACGATTTATATTAAAAACTTACGTCTCAGGACATTTATTGGCTTTAACGAAGAAGAAAAAACCAAAAAACAGGATGTCATTGTTAATATCCAGCTGCGTTATGATGCCGCAGCTGCCACTGAAAGTGATTCTGTTGATGATGCCTGTAATTATAAAATATTAACCAAAAAAATTATTTCCCTGGTTGAAGAGCAAGCGTTTGATTTATTAGAAAAAATGGCCGGGGATATTATCAGCCTGATTGCTTCTATTGACAAAGTACAGGAGGCATCAGTTGAAATTGATAAGCCTCATGCCTTACGTTTTGCCGATTCAGTTTCAGTTAAAATGGAATATCAAAGAGACGCTGCTGTTAACAACGCCTAAAAGCTTCTCTCAACAGAAAAATTAGCCAGAGCAATCATTGCTTCTTTATAGTCTGAGTCAGGAATATTTGCTAATTGTGCAATGGCCTGTTCAGCTTCATTTTTAGCAATTTTACGGGTGTAATCTAGTGCGCCGGTTGTTTCGATAGCCTGAGTAATGGCCTCGATTTGATCCAGACCACCTTGTTCAATGGCTTCCCTGATCAACGTTGCCTGCTCCTCTGTGCCGTGCTGCATAGCGTAGATAAGAGGTAGAGTGGGCTTGCCTTCTGCCAGATCATCGCCGACATTCTTACCCATATCATCACTGCTGGCACTATAATCCAGAACATCATCAATCAACTGAAATGCGGTGCCCAGATGCATGCCAAATTTTGCCATGGCCTGTTCAGTGGCTTCATCCTGCTGAGCAACCACTGCACCTAATTGTGAGGCTGACTCAAATAATTTAGCGGTTTTGTAATGAATGACTTCGATATAGCGTGCTTCTGTAGTGGATGCATCATTACAGTTCAGCAGCTGTAATACTTCACCTTCGGCAATGGTATTAGTGGAGTGAGAAAGAATTTCCATGACCTTCATACTCCCCACACCTACCATCATCTCAAAGGCCCTGGAGTAGAGAAAATCACCGACTAATACACTGGCCGCATTACCCCAGAGTTCATTTGCTGTGTCTTTACCGCGACGTAGTGCGGATTCATCAACTACATCATCATGCAATAAGGTGGCAGTGTGGATAAATTCAATTACTGCCGCTAAAGTCACATCATGTTCATCTCTGTTGTCTGATTCTTTAGCGTCATTGTAAGCAAAAGCATTGGCACTGAGCAGAACCAGCACAGGACGCAGGCGTTTACCGCCGCTATTGATAATGTATTGGCTGATCTGGTTAATTAAAACTACTTCAGAATGAAGGCTGGTTTGAATTAAGCGGTTAACCCGCTCCATATCGCCTTTAATTAATGTGAAAACGTCTTCAATGTTCATTTATAGAGTGCAAATATTAAAATTAAGACCAAATTACAGACAGGCTTCATATGAAGCTAAATAAAACCCATGGATCGTATGTTTACAACATGATGGTGTCAAGCATTTACTACTGAAAAAAGTGGTATTTTTTTGAATATAAAAATAAAAGGGGATAGAGTTTGACAAGGATTAGGAAAACACGCTAAAATTGATCGTCTTGGATTCATGGTTTTTGTTATTGCGTTACTTGTGTTGGCAGGGCTTCTTCAGAAGCTTTTTAAACAAAAGCCTTATTATTTATTTTGGTATGTTTGGAGTGTGCGTATGTACGCAGTAATTAAAACTGGCGGTAAGCAGTATAAAGTAAGCGAAGGTCAGACGCTTAAAGTTGAAAAGTTAAACGCCGAAGAAGGCGCCAGTATTGATCTTAATGAAGTTTTGATGGTTGCTGATGGCGACGATGTTAAAGTGGGCGCACCTTTTCTGGATGGTGGTAAAGTGACGGCAACCGTTGCTTCTCATGGTCGTGCTAAGAAAGTCAATATTGTTAAGTTCAGGCGTCGTAAGCATCATCGTAAACAGATGGGACATCGTCAGTCTTATACTGAACTTAAAATTGAAAAAATTACTGCATAGCTCTTAATAATTAGCTCTCAGTAATTTTGGTATAAAAATTAATACTCGAATTATCAGAAACGTGTATTAAAAGAAGGATAACAAAATGGCTCATAAAAAAGCTGGTGGTAGTACCAGAAACGGACGTGATTCGGTATCGAAACGTCTTGGTGTTAAAAGATTTGGTGGTGAAATGGTTGTCGGCGGTAACATTCTTATCCGTCAACGCGGCACTAAAGTTCATCCTGGTCTAAATGTTGGTATTGGTAAAGATGATACATTATATGCCAAGGCTGATGGTCAAGTTGTTTTTGAAACAAAAGGCCCTAAAAACCGTAAATTTGTTAGCGTTATCGCTGCATAAATTTTATTTTCCGATACTTAACTTTAAAAGCAATTGTTTTAAAGTAAGTAGTTTTAAGGTAATTCGGAAGTTAAAATTTTCAGTATAAACTGACACAAAAGGCTCTGCCAGTTTCTGGCGGAGCCTTTTTTCGTTTTTTAAACTATAATCCTAAATAAATGCGTTCATTGCACGCTATTAACTATCTACTACTCATAAGAAATAAGGGCTGAAAATGAAATTCGTTGATGAAACGACCATAACAGTAGAATCCGGTCAGGGTGGCAGAGGTATTGCCAGCTTTCGTCGTGAGAAATATATTCCATTTGGCGGCCCGGATGGTGGTGATGGCGGCGATGGTGGTTCAGTTTTCCTTCGAGCCAGTGATGGTTTAAATACTCTGGCTGATTTTCGCATGACACGTTTTTATAAAGCAAAAAATGGTCAGGCTGGACAAGGCAAAGAAAAAACCGGTCGCGGCGGGGATGATCTCTACGTTGATGTACCCGTCGGTACCAGTGTTATTGATATAGAAACAGAAGAAAGTCTAGGTGACCTGACGGAAGCGAGTCAGACGCTTCTGGTTGCTCGTGGCGGTTTTCACGGTCTTGGTAATACCCGCTTTAAGAGTAGTGTGAACCGTGCCCCCAGACAATGCACGCTCGGTACACCGGCAGAACGTCGGGAATTAAAGCTGGAACTCAAAGTACTGGCTGATGTGGGCTTACTGGGTATGCCTAATGCCGGTAAATCCACTTTTATCCGTGCCGTTTCTCAAGCCAAACCTAAAGTGGCTGATTATCCATTTACTACCCTGATCCCTAATCTTGGTGTCGTCAGTATTGTGGCGCATCGCAGTTTTGTGGTTGCTGATATTCCCGGTGTAATTGAAGGTGCGTCAGAAGGCGCAGGGCTTGGTATCCGCTTTTTAAAACACGTGGCAAGGACAGGCTTATTATTACATTTTGTGGATGTAGAGCCCTATGACGGCAGTAGTCCGGTTGAAAGTTTTAATGCGATTGAAAAAGAGCTGGAAAAATTTAGTAATACCGCAGAAAATGAACAACTGGATAGTTTAATTAACAAAGAACGCTGGCTGGTTATTAACAAAATAGACTTATTAGCTGATGAAGAGCAAGAGCAAAAATGTCATGAAATTGTAGAATCTCTGGGCTGGCAAGGCCCGGTTTTCAATATTTCAGCGATGAACAAAGAGGGTACAAAAGAGCTTTGTTTTGCTATTATGGATCATCTGGAAGCTCAAATCGGCTTCAAAGGTCATGCAGATAATGATGATATTGAAGAAGATTATGAGCAAATTACCAGCGGCACCTACGATGTGGTTTCTGGAAAAATTATCAAATAGTATCTGAACTAGGGGCCTGTCCGAGAATAGAAGTCGTAATGAGGGAAAGCTGTTTTGAGTCAGATTTTTCTATCATTTGAAGCCAATAGTTGTTCTATTAAATGAAAATGATAGGATAATATGGCCAAAATCAGCTTTTCCGCAGTAGGCTTTCTATTCTCGGACAGGCTCCTAGCAACTATCTACTACAAAAAGAAGCCCTATATTTTTTTACATGAGAATACAAAAACGCAATCATTTACCTAAAACCCGTCGCTGGGTTGTTAAAATCGGCAGTGCTTTACTGACCAATGAAGGCAGTGGACTGGACTATGAGGCTATTGCGCTTTGGGTAAAGCAAATGGCAGGTTTGATCGGTGCTTCTGTACAAAATGATTCATCTCAGGAGGCCATTGAAATTGTTTTAGTGTCCTCCGGCGCAGTTGCTGAAGGCATGAAGCGCATGGGCTGGAAGAGTCGTCCTGATTCAGTTTACAAACTTCAGGCCGCCGCCGCCGTAGGCCAGATGGGTCTTGTTCAGGCGTATGAATCCCAATTTCAAAAGCATAACCTGCATACTGCACAGATCCTGCTCACTCATGATGATTTATCTAACCGTACACGTTATCTTAATGCCCGTTCTGTGCTATTAAAACTCATTACTCTGGGGATTGTTCCTGTAGTTAATGAGAATGACACCGTAGTTACTGATGAAATCAGGTTTGGTGATAATGATACTCTGGCAGCACTGGTTGCTAATCTGATTGATGCAGACTTACTGGTTATATTGACTGATCAGCAAGGTATGTTTGATAGTGATCCCAGGCATAATCAGCAGGCAAAATTATTAACAGAAGTGGATGCACTGGATCCTGAGCTGGATAATATGGCGGGCGATAGCAAAGGCGTTCTTGGACGTGGCGGTATGGCGACCAAACTGAGAGCTGCTCGTCTGGCTGCCCGCTCAGGTGCAGCAACGATTATAGCTTCGGGTCATGAAAATAATGTCCTGAGCCGAATCTATCAAGGTGAACAAATAGGTACACTTTTGATGGCCAATCATGCACCGCTACTGGCAAGAAAACAGTGGCTGGCGGGACACCTGCAAATGAAAGGTGAACTGATGCTGGATAATGGCGCAGCTAATGTGCTGAAAAGTAAAGGTTCCAGCTTATTGGCTGTGGGTGTTAAAGAAGTCATTGGTCAATTTGAGCGCGGTGATATGGTTGCCTGTGTCGATGAAAATGGACGGGAAATCGCACGGGGACTCATTAATTATAATAGTGCTGAAGCCAATAGCATAAAAGGTTATGCCACCAGCAAAATTGCAGATATTCTGGGTTATATTGATGAGCCGGAATTAATCCATAGAGATAACTTAGTGGTTATTTAATGGCTTTTATTTAGGATGTTGTTTGCAAAAAAGTACTTGATCTTTCGCTCAGAATATCGGATAATCTCCTGCTTTCAAAATTAGCCGTATAAGATTGATACAAATTAATAAATTTCAGGAGTAAGACCATTGGCAAATTCACCACAAGCTAAAAAACGTGCGCGTCAGGCAGTTAAACGTCGTACCAGAAACGTTGCTAAACGTTCTGAGTTCCGTACCGTACTTAAACATACAGTTTCTGCAATTGATACAGGTGACAAAGAGTCTGCAGTCAGCGCACTTAAAGCTGCAACACCTGTGATTGACCGCATGGTTAGCAAGGGTCTTATCCACAAAAACAAGGCTGCTCGTCATAAGAGCCGTCTGAATGCCAGAATCAAAGCTCTAGGCTAAGCTTTTAACTTTTTTTTAATAAGATAAGTTTTCTAATAAGAAAAATTTTCTTAATAAGAGAAGCTTTGCTAAAAGAGATACTCACTTAAAGAGCGTTTTAATGACTAAATATATTGAAAACGCACCTTGAGAACGAAGAGTACAATCTTAAAGCTAATAATTGTTGCAAAAAAGCCGGACTCTATGAGTTCGGCTTTTTTGTTTTAAGTCAGTTTCCATCAGAACGGAATGAGTCTTAAATTGTTTAAATCCACCCTTATTGTCAGCGCGATGACATTACTTTCCCGCATATTGGGTTTTATACGGGATGTGGTTTTTGCTCGTGAGTTCGCAGCGTCTGCGGGTATGGATGCCTTTTTAATTGCCTTTAAAATCCCCAATTTTATGCGTCGTTTATTTGCTGAAGGTGCATTTAATCAGGCATTTGTACCGACACTGGGTGAGTACAAAGAAAAAAAAGATAAGCAAGCCGTTAAAGATCTCATACAGCATGTTTCTGGTACTCTGGGCGGCTGGCTGTTTATTATTACCCTGATTGGTGTTATTGCTGCCCCGATTGTTATTATGATCTTTGCCCCTGGTTATCTGGAACAAGAAAATCAGTCCAAATATGAATTAACCGTTAATTTATTACGTATCACCTTCCCCTATATTCTGTTTATTTCTCTGGTGGCTTTTGCCGGGGGTATTTTAAATACCTATCAGCAATTTGCCATACCTGCATTTACCCCGGTTTTGCTGAATGTGGTGTTGATTTCGGCCACTTACTGGATTGTCCCAATGATGGATGAGCCGGTAATGGGTCTGGCAATTGGTGTTTTTCTGGCGGGCTTACTGCAGTTATTATTTCAACTGCCTTTTATCGCGCGTATGGGGTTTCTCAGCTGGCCTCGCTGGAACACACAACATCCTGGAGTTAAAAAAATCTTAAAACTGATGCTGCCGGCCATATTTGGTGCCTCAGTAGCACAGATTAATTTACTATTAGATACCATTATTGCCTCATTGCTGGTGACCGGCAGTATTTCCTGGCTGTATTATTCTGATCGACTGATGGAATTTCCGCTGGGTATTCTGGGGGTAGCCCTGGCAACGGTTATTTTACCTAGTTTATCTAAGCAGCATATGAGTGATTCTAAAGAAGAATTTTCAGCCACTCTGGATAAAGCCATTCGTTGGGTGATATATCTGGGAGTGCCTTCTGCAGTGGGCTTGTTTATGTTGGCTGCACCGATCATTACTACCTTATTCGGCAGTGATAAATTTCTTAAAAGTGATATTGAAATGTCCGCCATGAGTCTGATGGCTTATAGTTTTGGTCTGGTGGGCTTTATACTGGTAAAAGTCCTTTTACCCGGCTTTTATTCGCGTCAGGATACTAAAACACCGGTCAAAATAGGGGTTATAGCGTTGATCATTAATATGGTGTTCAATATTGCTATTGTTGTTCCCTGGTTCCTACTGGATTATCCCGGTGCCCATGCCGGTCTGGCCATTGCTACCTCGATCTCTGCATTTAGTAATGCCTTTTTGCTTTATCGCTGGCTGCGTAAACATGAAGTCTATTGGCCGGCGAAAGGCTGGGGTAAAGTCTGGTTACAAGTTATTGTGGCTAATAGTGTGATGCTGATGGTGCTATGGCTGACAAAATATGAACTGGAGCAATGGTTGAACTGGCCGACATCAGAGCGAATTATGCAGTTGCTAGTGAGTATTATTTTGGCAATAGCTGTCTATTTCGCCTGTCTGTTTATTCTTGGTGTCAGAAAACGTAATTTGTTCCCCACAAACTAAAAACAGTCCTGCGTTGGTGTACTAGGTCTTCATATTGTTGTAAAATTATGGGTTTACGAAAAACATAGTACGAGAGTAAAAATGGAAATAATTCGTGGTTTACACAATCTGAGTAAGCAAAAACAGGGCTGTGTGGCGACGATAGGCAATTTTGATGGTGTGCATAGCGGTCATCAGCATATATTGTCACAACTCAGTAAAAAATCACGAACTGATCAGCTGCCCTCTATAGTGATCACCTTTGAACCACAGCCGCAGGAATTTTTTGTTCCGCAACGTTCTCCTGCCCGCTTAACCCGCTTCAGAGATAAAGCAGAAGTGATTGCTGATTGTGGTATTGATAAATTACTGGTGATTCATTTTAATGAATCATTTTCTCAGCTCAGTGCTGAAGACTTTGTCCAGCAAATTCTTGTGGATAAACTGGGTGTTAACTATCTGCAGGTGGGCGATGACTTTCAATTTGGGAAAGATAGAGGCGGTAGTTTTGCAACACTGCTTGAGAGTGGGGAAAAACATGGCTTTGCAGTGGAAAATACGCAGACTTTTGCAATTGATAATGAAAGGGTCAGCAGTACTCGTATCCGGCAAGCTTTAGAAGCCGGTAATATGGAGCTGACGCAGCAATTATTAAAACGCCCTTATTGCATGTCAGGCCATATTCAGCACGGTGCCAAACGGGGACGGACCATTGGTTTTCCAACCGCTAATGTGCCTCTGCATCGTGAAACTCCGGCAGTCTCAGGTGTATTTGCTGTCAGATTATGGGGCAGAGATTTGGGTATTTGCAAAGATACTATTGATGCCGATGTAAACGAAACTAATGACAATCGTCGTCAGGGAATCAATGGCATTGCAAATATCGGTTATCGACCAACAGTGGATGGTCAAAAAGGTTTGCTGGAAGTTCATCTTTTCGATTTTAAAGGTGATCTTTATGGCAAACTGGTGCATGTGGATTTTTTACATAAAATCAGAGATGAGATGAAGTTTGATTCTTTTGAAATTTTAAAAGAACAAATACTAAACGATGTGGTTGAGGCAAAAGCTTATTTTTCTAAATAAGCCCCTTAGACAATAATTGAGTAAAAAAATTTAGACGTAAAGTGAGAACCTTGTGAGCAAGCAGAATATCTATAAAGATACCTTGAATTTACCCAAAACAAAATTCGCCATGAAAGCAAATCTGGCTCAGCGTGAGTCCGGTATGCTGGCACAATGGGAAGAGCGTGGTATTTACAAAAAATTGCGTGAACAAGCGGCCGGACGCCCAAAGTTTGTTCTTCATGACGGCCCTCCTTATGCCAATGGTGATATCCATATTGGCCATGCTGTTAATAAAATATTAAAAGATATTATTATTAAGTCTCAGACTCTGGGCGGCTATGATGCACCCTATATTCCCGGATGGGACTGCCATGGTTTGCCCATTGAGCTCAATGTTGAGAAAAAACTAGGCAAAGCCGGTGTTAAAGTTGATGCCAAGACCTTTCGTAATGGCTGTCGAGATTATGCGCGTAAACAGGTGGATGGACAAAAAGAAGATTTTAAACGTCTGGGTGTGATGGGTGATTGGGACAATCCTTATCTCACCATGGATTTTAATTTTGAAGCCAATATTATCCGCACTTTAGGTAAAATTATTGACAAGGGACATCTGCATAAAGGTTCCAAGCCGGTTCACTGGTGCACGGATTGCGGTTCAGCGCTGGCAGAAGCTGAAGTCGAATATGAAGATAAAAATTCGCCAGCCATTGATGTGCGTTTTAAAGTACTGGATAAACAAGCTGTATTAGACAAATTTTCTGCCAGTGACAATAGTGATCAGCCTATTAATGCCGTTATCTGGACCACAACACCTTGGACGCTGCCTGCCAATCAGGCTGTCGCTCTGCATGCCGAATTTGATTATGTGCTGGTTAAAACCGATAGCGAAATATTGATATTAGCAGAAGATCTTTATCAAAGTGCATTGCAGCGTTACGGCGTAGAAAATTTTGAAATACTGGGCCGTTGTAAGGGAGCTCAATTAGAGCATCAAAAATTACAACATCCATTTTATGAGCGTCAGGTGCCTGTAATTCTGGGTGATCACGTTACTGCAGATTCAGGTACCGGTGCAGTACATACCGCTCCCGGACATGGTCAGGAAGATTATGTTGTCGGTATGAAATATGATCTGGAAGTCGATAATCCTGTGGGTGCCAATGGCTGTTTTGTCAGCGGCACACCTTTATTTGAAGGGCAGTATGTATTTAAGGCTAACCCTCTGGTGTTAGACGTTTTAAAAGAAAAGGGTGCATTGCTCAATCATGAAGAAATGCTGCATAGTTACCCGCATTGCTGGCGTCATAAAACGCCAATTATTTTTCGTGCTACACCACAATGGTTTATCAGCATGGATCAAGCCGGGTTGCGTCAATTAGCCACCCAAGCAGCAAGAAAAACAGTCTGGCTGCCTGACTGGGGTAAGGCTCGTATTGAAGGTATGCTGGAAAATCGTCCCGACTGGTGTATTTCACGGCAACGGACCTGGGGCGTACCCATTACATTGTTTGTTCATAATGAAACACAGGAACTGCATCCCGATACCACTAGTCTGATTGAACAAGTCGCTCTGCGAGTGGCACAAAACGGCATTGATGACTGGTTTGAATTAGAAGCCTCTGAATTAATTGGTGCGGATGCGGAGAATTACACTAAAGTGGCTGATACTCTGGATGTCTGGTTTGACTCTGGTGTCACTCACGCCTGCGTGATTAATGAGCGTGAAGAATTGCAATTCCCGGCTGATTTGTATCTTGAAGGATCTGATCAGCATCGCGGCTGGTTCCAGTCCTCATTACTGACCTCGGTAGCGGTTAATGATGTGGCGCCCTATAAAGAAGTGCTGACACATGGTTTTGTTGTTGATGCAAATGGCAAAAAAATGTCCAAATCCAAGGGCAATGTCATCGCACCGCAAAAAATAATGAAAACTCTGGGTGCAGATATTCTCAGACTTTGGGTGTCCTCAACAGACTATACCGGTGAAATAACCGTTTCGGATGAGATTTTAAAGCGCACCGCCGATACTTATCGCCGTATTCGTAATACTGCACGTTTTATGCTGGCCAATATGGATGGTTTTGAGCCTGCTCAAAACAGTGTGTCTGTGGAACAAATGTTACCCTTAGATCGCTGGATTACAGTTAAGGCAGAATATTTACAGCAGGAAATCATTGTCGCTTATGAGCAATATGATTTTCATCTTGTCTATCAAAAAGTCCACAATTTCTGTGCTATGGATCTCGGTGCTTTTTATCTGGATGTTATTAAAGATCGCCAGTACACTACACAGCCTGATAGTATTGCCAGACGTTCAGCACAAACTGCATTGCATCATATTATTGAAGCCATGACACGCTGGATTGCCCCCATTCTGAGCTTTACTGCGGAAGAACTCTGGGCATTTATTCCAGGAGAACATCCAGAATCTGTTTTCTTTGAAACCTGGTATGCGTTTCCACCCGAAGTTCTGGATGAAATGGATGATGACTACTGGCAACAGGTGTTAAAAGTGCGCGTTGCCTGTAGTAAAGAAATGGAAAAATTGCGTGTTGATAAGACGATTGGCTCGTCCTTAGATGTAGAGATCGATCTTTATTGTGATGCACAGATGAAATCAGTTTTGAGTAAGCTTGGCGATGAGCTGCGTTTTGTACTTATTACTTCTGCTGTTCATCTGCATGATATTTCTGATAAACCAGCAGATGCGGTAGAGATAGAAGAGCTGTCAGGTATTGCTCTCACAGTGAAAGCATCGGAACACACAAAGTGTGTACGCTGCTGGCATCACCATGAAGATGTGGGTAGTCATAGTGAACACCCTGAGCTGTGCGGTCGCTGTGTTGATAATGTGGCGGGTGATGGTGAAGTGCGCCATTTTGCTTAAATTTTTCACATATAATATCAGCGGATATAATCAATGTTGAAATACTTATGGCTGACAGGCGTGATTATCGTGCTTGATCTCGCCAGCAAAGCCGTTGTGAGTCAGCATTTTAGTCTCTATGAAATACTGCCTGTGATCCCCGGTTGGTTTAACCTGACACTGGCTCATAACTCTGGTGCGGCCTTTAGTTTTCTGGCAAATGAATCAGGTTGGCAGCGCTGGTTTTTTGCAGCAATAGCCTTAATGGTGAGTGCGATACTCTTTTTTTGGATAAAGCGCCTGCAAGCACATGAGCGTTGGCTTGCTATAGCATTAGCGCTGGTACTCGGCGGTGCGTTAGGCAATCTATGGGATCGGCTTACTTTGGGCTATGTGGTGGACTTCCTCGATTTTTATTATCAGAACAGTCCTCATGAAGCTATGCACTGGCCGGCATTTAATGTTGCAGACATGGCAATCAGTATTGGCGCTTTTATGCTTATTATTGATGCACTTTTTACTAAAGACAAGCCTGACTCAGATACATAATTAATTGAAAATATTAACAAATCAAAAGGTCTTACATTGACAAATTCAACTTCTCCTTCGAATTCGGAAAAAAAAGTAGATAATGAAAGTACCGTCAGTATTCATTTCAGCTTAACTCTGGCTGATGGTTCTCCTGTTGACGGTACACAGGATGGTGAGCCGATGACATTTACCATGGGCGATAGTTCAATGATCCCGGCTCTGGAAGACGTTATTCTGGGTTTATCCGTGGGTGACAAACAGCAGGTTAGTCTCGACCCTCGTGATACCTTCGGTTTTCCTGATGAAGAAAATAAACATTGGATGAATAAACCGGAATTTGACGAGGAGATGGAGTTAGAAGAAGGCCTGATGATTGAGTTTGGTACACCTGCGGGCGATCAAGTTCCCGGTATTATACTGGAAGTCACTGAAGACAAAGTGCTGGTGGATTTTAACCATCCATTAGCAGGACATGAAGTGGTTTTTTCTGTAGAAGTTATTGCCGTAAAATAATAAAAAAAACGGCCGCTATTGATGAGAATAGCGACCGTTAATCAGTATTAATAACATCCTGTTATAGTAAAATCCATTTATACTGATATTCTACAATAAAAATTCCTTTTCAAGTTTTAACGTCCCGTAAACTTAAAAAGTCTTGAGACACTTACCGCATAAAAGTAGATCATCCTGATTTATACTTCTAAATTTAATGACAACCTGTTGTAGTAATTCCCTCGCTTAATCAGTCATTGTCCTTCATGCTCTTAAGCTGAAAATAGTATAGAATAAGTCTGCTTTATGCTCAGCCGGAATTGTCTGATTAAATTGTAGGATTTTTCCTTCTATTGTTGTCAGATTGATTCACTATGACAAATACAGGACAAAAAACAATGCAACTTAAATTAGCCAATCCTCGTGGATTCTGTGCCGGTGTCGATCGCGCGATTGAAATAGTGGAGCGCGCACTGACCCTGTTCGGTGCACCGATATATGTACGTCATGAAGTGGTGCATAATCGGGCAGTCGTTGAATCACTAAAAGATCGAGGTGCAATTTTTGTTGAAGAACTCAGTGATGTACCTGACGGGTCTATTGTTATATTTAGTGCTCATGGTGTGTCAAGGGCAGTGAAAGAAGAAGCAGATAAACGCGATGTTAAAGTCTTTGATGCCACCTGCCCGCTAGTGACAAAGGTGCATCTTGAAGTCACTCGTTTTAGTAAGAATGGCACAGAATGTATTTTAATTGGCCATGCGGGACACCCGGAAGTCGAAGGTACTATGGGACAGTATGAATACCAATATGGCGGTCATATTTATTTAGTTGAAACGCCGGCAGATGTTGAGCATCTGCAAGTCAACAATGTCAATGAATTGGCCTATGTCAGCCAGACAACGCTGTCAATGGATGATACAGCTGAGGTCATTGATGCTCTGAAAGCCAGGTTTCCCAAAATAGCAGGGCCAAAGAAAAATGACATCTGCTATGCCACGCAAAGCCGCCAGGACGCAGTTAAATCATTATCTCAAAACGCTGATCTTGTTCTGGTTGTAGGCTCACCTAACAGCTCAAATTCTAATCGTCTAAGAGAAGTCGCACAAAGACAGGGTGCGCAAGCTTATCTGATTGATTCAGCAGATGAGATAAAGACACAATGGCTTGATAACTGCCAACAGGTCGGGGTAACAGCAGGCGCTTCAGCACCAGAATATTTAGTGGAAGAAGTTGTGGCTTTTCTCAAAAAGCAGGGTGTTAAAGCTGATAATATTGAGCTGGGAGAAAAAGAAAGCGTTGTTTTTTCACTACCCAAAGAATTGCAAAAGCGTAGATAGGCTGTTTTATAGCTTCCTTTTTATCTGTCATTATTTTAATTTCTGACCTTTTGTTATTAATAGTTAAACTCAAGTAAAAATGCTTCTTGAACTAATAGTGTCCCGTTAATTTTTTTGCCAATCGTTTTAACTCAGATCTATTTTTACTAGATTATGCTCTCTTGCAAGCTCATGAGAAAGAATAAAATTAACATTTAGATGAACTATACTATAACAACTTCTAATTTTTTAGGGAAGAATGACCGTTAATCCGGTTTATTGGTGGCTTTTGTCTAGTTTTAAATGATAAATAGAAAAAAAGAGAGTATAAAATAATCATGATAAATATAAAACGATTTGCACATGGTTTTACTCTGGTTGAACTGATGGTGACCCTGGCTGTTTTGGGGGTTTTGGTCACTATCGGTATTCCTAATATGGTTAAAAATAACCGCTTATTAAGTACGACAAATAATATTATTGCAGGAATACAGGCGGCTCGTGCTCAAGCGATAGATAAGGTAGTACCAGTAATTTTTTGTCAAAATAATGTACCTTCACATGCTGATTATAATACCAAGTGTGCTGGAGCTGGTATGGCTAATGGCTGGCTAATCGGTGTGGATTCAGATGTTGATGGTACACCAGAATCAGTTGTAAAAGCTCGTGATGCATATCATCCTACAATTAATTTTACTTTTACAGGATTTACTTCAACTTACATCCGCTACACAAGTAATGGTTTAATAGAAGGCTCTTTAATCACCTTGCCGACATCAATAAGAGTTTGTGATGATCGTAGTGGTGAAACTGGATATGATATTATTATTAATGGTACCGGCGGTGTTTCTGTAAGCCCAATTAAACCAACTTGTACATGATAATTACTGTAGCTGAGACTTACCCGCCAATTAATAAAAAATGGAAATGACTATGATTTCAAAATGCAAAGGAATTACCATGATGGAGGTTTTAATCACAATGATTATTATGTCCATAGGTCTTCTGGGAGTTATGGCACTACAATCGGTTGGTTTACGAAATAACATTACAGCATATACACGGAGCCAGGCTACGATTCTCGCCTATGATCTGGCCGATAAGGCTAGAGCTAACACTCTAGGTGCAGCAAGTTATCATTTTTTGAACAAAGGATCTCAGCCAACATCGACAGCATCGAGCTGTGAAACAACTGGCTGCTCCAATGCAGAAATGGGCGAATATGATGTGTATAACTGGCTGCAGGTATTAACCCAGATTCTACCAGATGGTAGGGGGACTATTTGCCTGGACTCTACACCCAATGACGGAACTCCGGATTCATTTGCATGTGATGCTGCGTTTGGAAGTCCCTATGTCATTAAAATCTGGTGGGATGAATCTCGGGATGGTATAGCCAATAATTATCAGCGGTTTTACACCGAATTTAAAATATAAAGAGTGATTGATATGTTTCATTATGATAGATGTAGTCATCAGAGGCAAAAAGGGTTTACTCTGGTTGAAATGATGGTTGCAGTGTTGATCAGTATGTTGCTCCTGGGTGGGATTATTCAAATTTTTCTCAGTAATAAACAAACCTATCGCACATTAGAAACGCTGTCTCACGTTCAAGAAAGCGGCCGATTTGCAATGGAGTTTTTAAATAAAGATATTCGTATGGCTGATTTCTGGGGGTGTCAGACGGACTCTTCAAATATTCGCACCCATGTAGATTTTACAACAACTGATGTTGTCTATAATGACTGGAATTCTGGTGGGCTCATAGGTGCTGATAATAATAGTGACGCGAGTGATGATATTATTGATGGCACGGATAGTGTCACCCTAAGAGGAGCCTTTGGTAGTGGTGTTTTTGTTGTACAGGTACCAGCCACGCCAGCTGCTGCGTTGAAAGTTTCTGATTCTAACGGCCTGATAGATGGTGACCTGGTTGTTTTAACTGATTGTGAAATGGGTGAGTTTTTTGTGATAACTGACACAACAGGACCATCTGGATTTGATAATATTGGTCATAATGAAGGCAATAACTCCTGTAGCAGCCCTTGTACTTATTCAGGGAATGCTAGTAGTACTGCTCTGGCTCAAAATAGCTCCAAAACGTTTCAAAAGATATATGGAGAAGATGCCACAATTATGAAATATGGAGAAATTACCTATAACATAAAAACTGGTGCCAGCGGAGAACCAGCCTTGTTTAAATCATTTAATGGCTTATCGCTCGAGCTGGTGTCGGGTATCGAAGATATGCAGATTTTCTATGGGGTTGATAGTGGTCCGGATGGTAATGTGGATTATTACGCTGATGCATCAAGTATAACAGGTGCCACCTGGGATGATGTGGTCACTGTCAGAGTAACATTATCGGTGCGTTCACCTAATCAAAAGGTTGTTATTGATCAAGCTGGTGCCAGTTCTGACAATCGTCTACGTAAGACCTTTACCGGCACTATCGCCGTTCGAAATCGACTAAATTAAATTGAGAACATAGTATGAAAAACATCACAAACACTCAATATTATCAGTTTTTGCGGGGAAAACCAGCTTATAACAAACAACAAGGTGTTGTGTTATTTATTAGTTTGATTTTTTTACTAATTCTAACCATTCTTGGTGTTAGTGCAACAAAGTCTACGATTCTGGAAGAAAAAATGGCAGGCAATATGCGTGATTATAGTCTGGCTTTTCAGGCGGCAGAAGTTGCGGTAAGAGATGGTGAAAAATTCGCTGAATCTCTGGTCAGTGTTGGTGACTTTAAGTGTATTGAAGATCTTTCTAATTGTGTTAGTGGTAAGCCTGGGCAATATCTGTCAGGTCTTGATTTAGATGATATTTTAGCAAATGATCCCTGGGATCCCTCAACTAATGGTTCAGTTGCGGCTACCACAACTATCAATGGAGTGAATACTGCTCCTCGTTTCTTTATTGTGCATAATGTGGACTTAAAGGATGCAGCAAAAAGCTCATTAAATATGGGGCCTGGTTATGGTGCTTTGACGGCGGGAAGTGATATTACAGCTTTTATTGTTGTCGGCAGAGGTACGGGTGGTACAGATAATTCGCAAGTGGTACTTATTTCGTATTATGGAAAGCGCTTCTAGTCTGTTTGTATGTGTGGATATGAGCAAAATGAGTCAAAAGGTAAGCAGGAACAGAATATGAAAAATAAACTAATCAAGCAAAGCATCTGGTTAAACCTATTAAGTTCAGGCAGCTTTTTGCTGCCTGTTATAGTTATGGCTGCACCTGGAGTTGTTTCTGATGTACCGATTTTTACGGTAAATTCAGCAGAATCTAACATTTTCTTTATGCTGGATGAATCAGGCAGTATGGACTTTGAGTTGATGACCAATGAAAGAGATACTACCGGAGTTGGCTGGGATGGTACTCTCTTTGCAAGCAGTAGTAACCGTTCTATCTATACTACCCCGCATCATGATATGGATCATGTTTATTCTGGTAACAATGTCGTTCCCAATGATAGTGATTTTCCAGATAATGGATTGTGGCGTGCAAGAAATAGCCATTATAATTTTATCTATTATAACCCTGCGGTGACCTATGAACCATGGGTAGGGGTAGACAGTGCAGGCAATGCCTACACAAAATATACCTCTGCTGATTCGGTTAGAAGATTTCCGTACAATTCTTCTAGTGATACTACGGATCTGACTGATGATGTTACAGATGTAGAGACTCAAAATCCGGCAAATGGTACAGATATAACAACAACTATTTATATACCTCATTACCATGTATGGGATAGTGTGAGCGATGCTAATGGAGTTGTTGATAGTGGTGATGCTAATGTTCGCATAGACATTAAGTCAGGAGTGACGGTTTGTTCAGCTGGAACTGCAGCAACAGAAGCAGAGCAGATCTCCAGCTCATGTATGCTGCGTTCATATGATGATGAAATAGCCAACTTTGCGAATTGGTGGGCATATCACCGTCGTCGTGAGTATGTAGCTAAAAATGCTGTTTCTGACGTTATTTCAGGATCTAATGGTATTCGCATGGGAATGGGGAATATTCATAATGATACGTCATATCAAGTTGAAATAGCATCAATGAATAATGACGTGACAACGGGTAATAAAAGAGCGCTGTTGAATGCTCTATATAACATGGAGTCAGATGGTGGTGGCACACCGCTCAGAACTGCTTTAGAGGATGCTGGTGAATATTACAATTGCGATAATACTAGTAATAATATATTTGGCAATACTAATTGTCCTATAATCTCTACAGTTACATCACCAGCAACAGAAGCTCCTGGTGTTTGTCAGCATAATTTTACTATTTTAGTTAGTGATGGTTTTTATAATGGCGGTTCCTCGGGGTTTGCTAATGATGATGGTGATGATTCCGATTTTAGCGGGACAAATAACCTGGATGGCGCTTCTTATACATTCAAATTTGATGGTAATCCATATAGTGATAGTTCGTCTGACACTTTAGCTGATGTTGCTATGCATTATTATGAGAGGGATTTGTCAGGCTTGTCTAACAAAGTCCCATCAAAATGCGGGGTGGATGAAAATCCAGCTCAGCATATGGTTACTTATGCTATTGCAATGGGGTTGTCAGGTGATATAGATACGGCAACATTGCCTGATCATCCGCAACGCGGCTTTGAAGTGGATAGTAATAATAATGTTAAATGCCCAGCACCTACTGTTGCACCATCCGCATTTACCTGGCCTGACCCAACAGCTGCCGGTTCAAATAAAATAGATGATATGTTGCATGCAGCCTTTAATGGTAGAGGTCTGTATGCCAGTGCGAAAAACCCGGATGATTTAATTACTGCTTTGGATGATGCTATAAAAAATACCTCAGATAGAACGGGGTCTGCGGCGGCAGTAGCATTCAACTCCACAACATTAAGTAATAATACTGCTGCTGTGTACCTGGCTTTATTTAACTCAGGCTCATGGAATGGCGATTTAGAATCTTTTGCATTAGATGGTAATACTGGTGTGATAAGTACACAAAATTGGAGTGCGGCTGCTGTTTTGGATGCCAGAGACTTAACTGCTAATGACAGGGTTGTTGTGACATCTAACAAAGTATCAGGAGTGCACAATTCAACAGGTACTGGTATTCCATTTCGATGGGATACGGGTGTTCTTTCTGCATTGCAATTGTCTGATTTGCGAACTAAACCCGATGGTAGTGTTGATAGTGATGCCAATGCAGAAAAAAGACTGGAATATCTGCGAGGTGATCGCAGCAATGAAGCTAATGGGCTGAACTTTCGTATCCGTGAGAGTCGCTTAGGTGATATTGTACATTCTGCCCCTGTATTTGTAGGTGCCCCACAGCAAGTTTGGCCTAATGGCGATTATGATGAGGATTTATCAACTAGCAATGGCTGGCCGGAAGGAAATGAGCAACACTCTATCTTTAGGAGTAATCTTCAAGTACCCATTGTTACAGATCCTGTTACTCCTCCAGGTATGAAAGATCGCTCCGGGCTAGTTTTTGTCGGGGCAAATGATGGTATGTTACATGCTTTTGATGAGACTACGGGCTCTGAGCTATTAGCCTATATTCCAAGTAACCTATTTTCTTCCAGTACTGCAGAGGGGCTTCATTTTCTGTCTGATCCTGCTTATGCTCATCGCTACTATGTTGATTTAACACCAACAATTTCTGATGTATATATAAAAAGTCGGTTTTCTACATCGACAAAAGCGTGGCATACTGTGTTAATAGGGGCGAATCGTGCCGGAGGAAATGGTATCTTTGCTCTTGATGTTACTAAGCCGACGAATATAACCGAGGCTAATGCAGATAAAGTAGTCTTATGGGAGTTCACTCATCCAAAATTGGGTAAAACATTTAGTCGTCCGGTAATAATCCCAACTAATATTAAAGACTCTGATGGTCTTTACCGTTGGGCAGCTATTATGGGTAATGGATATAATAATACTGATGATGGTAAGTCCAGTTTATTCATTGTTTTTATTGATGGTGGTCTTGATGGTACATGGACAGATGGTTCGAGTGGTAGTGATTTAGACTATGTAATCATTACGACTTCAATGGGCACAGTAGATTCTAGTGACTGTGCGGCAGCACAAAGTGATTGTAATGGTATGTCATCACCCGCAGTGGTAGATCTTGATGGTAATAGTGTTGCAGATCTGGTATATGCTGGTGACGTACATGGAAATTTATGGGCTTTTGACTTGAGTGATGCCTCATCTTCCAATTGGAGGATTAGCCATGATGATACAAACGATAAACCATTATTTTATGCTAGAGATGATTCGTCCAATCGTCAGCCAATTACAATCACTCCTCAGGTGGCGATACACCCCACAGAAACTACCGAGGACAGCAATAGGCCTAACGTTCTTGTTATGTTTGGTACGGGACAATATATTGCATCTGGTGACGCCAGTACAACCAGTGTCCAGAGTGTTTATGGTGTGTGGGATAATGAAAACGATGGTGTTGATGGTGAAGGTGAAAAAACTCGCGCTGAGTTACTGGAGCAAACCATTGATTTTCAGGGTACTATCAGTAATCTGGATATAAGGGTTGTTAGTGATAACTCAATTTCATGGACGGGGGGGAGTGCTAAAGAAGGCTGGTATCTGGATTTGGTTTATGATGATGGGGACAGTAATACAATTGATGAACTTGGTGAACGAGTTGTAACTACCCCGGTTTTACGCGGCAAGACTCTTTTCTTTAATACCACAATAGCTTCTCCAAATCCTTGCTCAGCAGGTGGATCAGGGTGGCTGATGTCTCTGGATTATAGTAATGGCGGACGTCCAGATAATTCTATTTTTGATATTGATGGGGACTACAGCGTGAATGAAAGTGATCTGGTAACTTATGGTAATGTAAGAGATGTGGTTGCTGAAGGACAAAGGTTCAGGCAGGGTATGCCTGCATCACCAGCGTTCTTAGGAAATAAACAATATACGCCAGGAACTACGACTACCAGTGGTGATGAAATTGAAGTACGTACGGTTGAAGAGTTAGGTGGTGCTAAAACTGGACGCCTGTCATGGCAGCAATTGTAATTATTAGTATAAATGTGTTGCGGGATCGTCCTGACATTACTTTTATTTAGAGACAATAAGGGAAATTGGTATGAAAAATCTCATTATTTTATTGGGCTGTATGATGATGTTATCATCAGCTGCCTCAGCAGTGAAATTACCTCATTATTATTCAGGCCACTCTAGTAATGTCGGCATTGTTAATAGTATTGATAGCAAAAATCAATTGATAAATATCAATGGAAAAAAGTTCTCCGTAGCAGATAAGGTAAAAGTACATACCATGATTATTAAGCAGGCGTCGATGAGTTCTGTTAGCTCAGGAATGAAAATCTTTTTTTCAATAGGAAAAGTTAAGAGAAATCGTTATGAGGTAACTGAAATATGGGTATTACCAAAGGATTATCAGTTGCAAATGCCTTAGTTTGGTTTGTATTTGTAGATTAATAAATTTTAAGGAAACACAATGTGTCTTAAACAATTTTATAACAAAGGTTTTACTCTGATTGAGTTAATGATAGTTGTGGTTATAATTGGAACTATAGCATCTATTGCATTACCTGCTTATTTAGATAGTGTAAAAAAAGCTAAACGTCTTGAGGCACAATCTGCTTTACTAGGGTTAGCTCAGGCTATGGAGCGACACTTTACCGAAACAAATAATTATTGTGATGCAGGTGTATCAGGCGGGGCTGATAGCTGTGGTATTAGTACTAATGATACAGGGAGTCCCACTGTTTATTCAACAACAGTACCGATTGATGGCGGAAGAAAAAATTATGATTTAAAAATTACGGCAGTTACACCCTCAACCTATACAATACAAGCACAAATTTATAGTTCAGGTAGTATGTCTGGGGATAGTTGTGGTAATTTTATCTTGAATCAGGCTGGTGTTCAGAGTATTAGTGGTTCTGGAAACTGTTGGAAGTAACTAATCGTTTTTTCATTTGCTTTTTATTATATATTGAATTCAACATGACTTGAATGTCAGGATATTTCTGAGCACTCAATAAATCCTATTGAGTGGAAATGCCACTTCGTCAAAGTCTCATTAATATGTTATTTACCACAAATTACAAACCTTAATTTAAATGAATAAAATCATCATTATCGGTGCCGGAATTATCGGCATGCTGACTGCTCGCCTGTTGGTCAAAGCAGGCGTTTGCGTTACTATTATCGAACAGGGCTATGCAGGAAAAGAATCATCCTGGGCGGGAGGTGGTATTATTTCACCGCTCTATCCCTGGCGCTATAGTGATCCCGTGACACACCTGGCTCAATGGGGACAAACTCATTATCCTGAATTGCTTGAAGAAATTCGTCTGAACTCAGGTATTGATCCTGAATATATTCAAAGCGGATTATTGTATCTGGATATTGAGGATGAGTTGCAGCAGGCAATCGAATGGGAAAAAAAACATGACTATGTCTTTGAGCCTGTGTCAGGTGAGGCATTACAATCCATTGAGCCGGGTTTAGATTTTTCATCCTTTGATGCCGATAAATACGTCTGGTTTACGCCTACCATTGGCCAGGTGCGTAACCCAAGATTAGTTAGAGCCTTACGTGAATACTTGCTGCGTCTTGGTGTGGTAATAGAACAGCAGACTCAGGCAATGTCATTTATCATTCAGGGTGAACAACTTAAAGGTGTGCTGACTGACAAAGGCTCCTTTTATGCTGATCAGGTCGTTGTGGCCGGAGGCGCATGGAGTGCCCGTTTACTGGAAAAATGGCTCAAAGCACCTAAAATTGCACCAGTAAAAGGGCAAATGATTGTTTTTAAGGCAGAGCCGGGTGTTGTTTCGCGGATTGTTTTAAGCAAAGGGCGTTATGTAATTCCTCGAAAGGATGGTCGGGTTGTGCTGGGCAGTACACTTGAATTTAATGACTTTGATAAAACCACTACTGATGATGTGTTGCATGAGCTAGTGCAGGAAGCCTGTCGTATTATTCCGGCATTGCGTAATTATCCGGTTGAAAAACAGTGGGCAGGTTTGCGGCCCGGCTCAATTGACGGTGTGCCCTATATTGGTGAACACCCGGAATTAAAAAATCTTTATTTAAATGCCGGTCATTTTCGTAATGGCGTGGTGATTGGTCTGGCTTCTTGTCAATTATTAGTAGATCAATTATTAGGGCAGGATGCTATTGTTGAGCCAACGCCTTACTTGTTGACGGAAGAACGTCTGGTTAATGACAGCAAACAGATTGACCTTAGCTCTGCCATATAAGTTCTGCCATTTAAGTACGGCAATTTAACGTTATTGCTCAAAACGCAAAGAGAAATCAGTAGCGCTGAGGTGTTTGGTAATTGCACCGGTCGAGATAAAATCAATACCAATATGAGTCAGATCGTTTAATCGTTCATGAGTGATATTACCCGAGACTTCTAATTTTGCCTGATGCTGCTGGTTTGATTTGTTGAGCTGAACCGCTTGTGCCAGCATCTCATTACTCATATTGTCTAATAGCAAAATATCAGCTCTGGCTGCCAGGGCTTCCTGAAGTTCTTCCAGTGTTTCAATTTCAACTTCGATTTTCAAAGTATGTGGACTATTATCTCGTGCATTTTGAATAGCATTAGAAATAGATCCTGCCGCCATAATATGATTTTCTTTAATTAATATACCATCAAATAAACCGTGTCGATGATTATAACCACCACCACAGCGTACGGCGTATTTTTGAGCTTCTCTTAATCCAGGAATGGTTTTACGAGTATCCAGAAGTTTTATATGACTGCCTGTAAGGTATTTCACGTAATCAGCCGTTACCGTGGCAGTACCTGAAAGTGTTTGTAGAAAATTCATAGCCGTGCGCTCTCCGGTAAGTATTGCCTGAGCATTACCTTTGAGTGTACAAACACATTGTTCTTCTGCGATACGCTCACCATCATTAAAATGCCAGTGTACCCGTGTTGCGTTATCAGACACTGTGTTCAATTGTCGAAAAACCTCATCAAACCAGTCGGTACCGCAGAGTATGGCTTTTTCTCTGCAAATTAACTGTGCAGTGATTTGATTATTTTCAGGGATAAGTGCTGCAGTCACGTCACCGGAACCAATATCTTCTGCAAGAGCCTGAGATACCTGAGTTTGAATTGTTGAATATGGGGGCATAGAAAATATCTATTAGTTAATAAGTTTAAGATATAAATATCAAAGATATTTTAGGTGGGATTGTATCTGGTTGGGTATTAGGTAGAGTTATCATTCCTTACTCTACCTTATCCTGTATAATATTTCAAAAAATTAACAAAAGGATCAGAAATGGAGTGGGTAACAGGTATTATTAATGATATAAATGGCCTGGTATGGGGGAAACCTATGCTGATCATGATTTTCGGCACGGGGATTTTTTTAATGCTAGGTTTGAGATTTATGCCTATCCTGAATCTGGCCAAAGGCTTTAAATTGCTGTGGGCTGGAAGGGATGGAAAAAATCAGAATGATGGTGAAATTTCTCCCTTTAACGCCCTGATGACATCATTATCGGCCACCATCGGTACGGGAAATATTACCGGTGTTGCCACGGCCATCTTTATTGGCGGTCCGGGTGCTTTGTTCTGGATGTGGGTGACCGCCTTAATTGGTATGGCAACAAAATATGCCGAGGCTGTGTGTGCTGTTCACTATCGTGAAGTAGATGAAGATGGTAGTTATCTGGGCGGCCCGATGTACTATATTAAGAACGGACTCGGGAAAAAATGGCTTTGGCTGGCTTTCTTGTTTGCCCTGTTTGGTGCTTTAGCATCTTTTGGTATTGGTAATACTGTTCAGGCTAATTCAGTTGCCCATGCACTAGAGACACAATTTAATATACCGCTCTGGCTGACTGCAGTTGTATTGCTCATATTGACTGCAGCAGTGGTACTGGGTGGAATAAAACGAATTGCCCAGGTAGCTGGAAAACTGGTGCCCTTTATGGCATTGGCCTATGTTGCTGCTGGTCTGGTAGTATTAATAACTCATTTTGCTCAAATACCTGAAGCGCTGACTTTGATTGTGAAAAGTGCATTTAACCCAGTTGCAGCAACGGGTGGTTTTGCCGGAGCGACCATTATGCTCGCAGTTCAATGGGGTGTGGCTCGGGGCATTTTTTCTAATGAAGCAGGTCTGGGTAGTGCGCCTATTGCACATGCTGCTGCTAAAACCAATGATCCCGTGCGTCAGGGTATGATTGCTATGCTGGGTACATTTATTGATACCATTATTGTCTGTAGTATTACCGGGCTGGCCATTGTCTTAACGGGGGTTTGGACAACGGGAGTAAAAGGTGCGGCACTGACGATTGCTGCTTTTGACCAGACCATGCCTGAAATGGGTGGAATGATTGTCAGTATTGCACAGGCAGTATTTGCTTTTACCACTATTTTGGGATGGAGCGTTTATGGTGAACGCTGTGTTGAATATCTGTTTGGTATTCGTTCGGTGAAAATTTTCAGAATCTTATGGATTTTAGCTGTACCGGTTGGAGCAATGGGTGATTTAAGTTTTATCTGGTTATTGGCTGATACTTTAAATGCATTAATGGCATTGCCTAATCTGATTGCTTTATTACTATTGAGCCCGGTGATTTTTAAACTGACAGTTGCAGCAAGGAATAAACCCTCTGTAATCTCTTAATCCTGGAATAATAGTTTATAAATACTGTCTAATGGTGAGTTCATCACCGCGCTGGGTAAATTCGAATTGTTTTAATACGGACATACCCAGCAGTATTTCTTCCAGATTGGGGGTAATGACGGCTTTGATATCATATAAATGAATGTCACCAATACTGAGTTGATTGATATTGGTTTGATAACCAGTGCTCCTGCCATTGGCAGTTGAAAGGTGTATCGTCTGGCCTTTTTTAAGACCTAATTTTCGTGCCTGAACTTCAGGAATGGCAACAAATGTAGCGCCTGTATCCAGGAGAAAAACAGTTTTACTGCCATTGATCAGGCCGGTAGTGACATAATGACCTGAACGGTTCCGTTTGAGAATAATTTCAATGAAATCGCTGCTTGTCTGTGAAGTGTGGACTGTCTGGTTGGGATTGTATTGTGTATCAAGTACACCTTGAAACATTTGAGTCAACAGCCCAAGCCCAATGATCATGGCCGCTACCATCATGCCGGTACCAATGCGGCTTGTCTCAGCTTGCTTTTTAGGACTGTTGTTTGGCTCAGGAGGGCTATCACCTGGCTCAAAGCTGTTGTTTTGATTCATTAAGAGATGCGTACGGGATTAGTGTTCTGTTTTCTCTTGCAAACCTTCTAAAACAGCATCCATTGCACGTTCAAATACAGGTGATTCATCCAGAACTGTGGCTTGTTGGTTGCGCAATGCATTACTTAAACCCTGTAATGATTTTTCAGCAATTTGACCCGTTTGAGTTACAAAAATATAGGCACTGGCATCTTCACTCATCCAGGAAATTTTAGCCCGGTAGCTTTTGTCATCGAAGCCTTTAAATTCAACCCATGCACCGGAAGTCAGATTTCGAGCCAGTTGTGTATAGCTATCTTCAATTAATTCATCATGACCATCATCTGCTATCGCTTCTTCTGAACCATCCTCTAGTGAAGTTAGAAGGTTTTCTTCATCTAAAGCATCTAAGTTAGTAAGATCTCCATCGAGCATAATATCAACACCTGCATCGATATTATCTAATTCTTCCGAGCTTAGTCCCTCTTCTTTAAGAGAATCTAAAGCGGCTGTATCTTCAGCGATGTTTTTCTCATCAAAATCAGAGCTGCGTCGGGTTTGATTTTGAAGACGTTTGCTAGTAATGTATGCGGTATTATCTTGTGATAGCTCGCTATCACTGATATTCTGACCTTTCATGCAGGCAAGATGGCAGTTTTGTAAATCTTGTAGTAGTTGCTCACGCAGGTTTTTAGGATAATGAATTCGATCGAGCCCGGAGTTAAGTGCATTGAGAATACCAGGAATGATTCTAACCAGTTGTTTTTTGCTTTGAATATCTGTCTTGGGGTCAATGCTCCAAACCAGTGTATCAACGAAGGTCATTGCCATATCCCACTCGTCACTTTCCATGCCGTCGGTAAAGAATATGTCGAACATAACATCTTTCCAGACTCTTTCCAGAAGCAAAACAATATTATGCGGGAGTTCTTTAGTGCTGATTCGTGAACTGAGTTCTGTACTGACAAGCTTAAGTGCCGCATCTTTTGACGGGCCTTTTTTATTGCTTAAGCCCTGATTGAACTGAGTTAAGAAACGGTGAAGATCTTCAAGTAATTCATCAAAAAAGTCTACGTCAGATTCTTGTGTTTGCTCGTTGGCAACACGAGTGACAATGTTTTCCAGCTTGAGGTATAAAGGATTATCCTGTACGTTGACATTATCAGTCACGCCTAAGCTGGCATTGGCCAGCTCATTAAGTAATTTCCGAGCGGGATGAGCTTTGTTTCTGAAAAAAGCTTTGTCTTGCAAAGCAATTTTAATAATCGGGATCTGTAAACTGCTTAGTAACGATTTGACGGAATCAACAAGATTGTGATCATCCAGAATAAAATCAAACAGCATACCAATGACATCGATTAAATCATCATCATTCTGGTTAATTGCTTGTTTCTGTTGATTTGATTTTAAAGATTCCTTTAAAGCTTCTTTGAGTAAGTTACTGGTTGCTGCACCATTTCCTTGAAAATTATTAAATTGATCGCTGATTCCAGGTGCTGTTTGTAATAGAGATAATGAAGCCATGACATCATCAGTTGAAGCATATTGAGCCTGAGGAATTTGTTGTTGAACTGACTTGTTTTGATTAATGAGCTGTTGAATAAGAGCAAAAGCCTGAGCATCTCCTGCATTACTCGTCATTCCCATGGGTTGCTGAACAAATTGAGAAAGTCCTTCATTTTCGGAAGGCATTTCTTGTACTGGAGTGTTGATCAGACCACCAAGACCACCCGTAACAGGAGGCGCTTGCTTCGTTACAGCTCCTTTATAGCTGACCTTTAGATCAGGAAGTATACCTTTTTCAATGAGAAGTTTATTGGCTGGATTATATAACTCATGTAGATTGGTAATGAGATTGATATCAAACAGCTTGAATACCAGAAGCTTAACTTTGATTTCTGCTTCAAGGGTATCTACAGCAAGTGCGAAAGAATGGCACAATGGTGTGGGCCCCATGGGGTTATTTTCAAGATTTATTTTTAGGCCGTTATAGAGGTAACCAAGGCGTTGGTTTAACTGGTTAAGAGCTTCTTTATTATCTCTTTCAGCCTTGGCTATCATATTATGAATGGCCAAATCTTCTTCCAGGCTATCGTCAGCAACAAGTGATAAATCGTCAAGTTCAGATTTGGGATTATCTATGATTTTTTTACTTTGTATTGCATCTATAGAAAAACTCTGTGAAACTTGAGTGATGAATTCTTCATAGGCAACACTACGGCGTAAACGAATAATACGCATGGCATCAAAATAAATATTTTGATCTGTTGCATTTTCTGATTTTTCAGCCATCTCAAACAGTTGAGTATCGACATTGTCAAATAATGTCGATACAGCATCATTTGTCCACTGAGTTGTGTATTGAATTAAATCACCTAATGGACCTTCAGGTGTCATTGGGTTATGTACCTTATTATCTTGTGTTAAACTATCTGTATGTTGAGTTTTTATTTCTATGGATGCTTTTTTGTCTTTTTGCTTTAGTTTAGCAAACTGTAATATATTATTTTTAGAATGCATTTGTATCACACCTTCAATCAGCTTTCTGTCAGATACTGAAGTCCTAAAATAGAATCATTGTCATCATTTTATGTCAAAATATAGCAGGTATTCAGATACTTTGGAATATAGCTAAAAACAGGACAGCTAATGCAACTATATTTATATATTAACATTCATGATAGAACATTTAACGGATATTTTCACTACGTTTTTTCTTCTAATACAAAAGAAAGGTCATAAATTCTACGAATGTATGATATATCTGACGGCTGGTTTACGAATTCTCTTAAAATTCCCTCGCCAAACTATAATAAACGACCTGAAAATATGGCAATTGACGCCATTATAATTCATTCTATATCATTACCGCCGGGCTGTTATGAAAGTAATGATATTCATCACTTTTTTTCTAATAAACTGGATTGCAGTAAAGACCCGTTTTATGATGAGATCCGAGATTTAAACGTTTCTGCTCACTTGTTAATTCGTCGTGATGGTGAGCTGGTACAATATGTCAACTTACTTGAACGAGCCTGGCATGCAGGGCCGTCTTGTTTGGGTGATCAGGAAAATTGTAATGACTTTTCTATTGGCATTGAACTGGAAGGCACGGATAATAGTCATTTTGAAGCAGCTCAATATCATACACTGGCCAGTGTTGTCAGCTCATTGCTGAAGTACTTTCCAGAAATTAGCAAAGAGCGCATTGTAGGACATAGTGATATTGCTCCCGGACGTAAGACGGATCCAGGCACCGGCTTTGACTGGGGGCAATGGCAAGATATGTTAAATCAGACTATTAGTTTAAAAGAATAAAGAAAGCAGGATAAAATGACAGTTTACACCGGACATTTACGTAAAATGCGGGCTCAATATGAAAATTCACTCACACCGGTGGAGTATTCATTAGTATTTTCCGAACGCTCAACTATGGAGTTAGATAAGACACCGATTATATTAAATTCAATGTTGGGAAAACGCCTGACAATCCAATATAAAAATGAAATACACTGTGTCTCGTGTGGCCGAAAAAGTAATAAAAGCTTTAATCAGGGGCATTGTTACCCTTGTTTTACCCGCCTTGCTTCTTGTGATAAGTGTATTATGAGCCCAGAAAAGTGCCACTTTGAGCAGGGGACCTGTAGAGAGCCTGAATGGGGGCAAACACATTGTATGCAATCACATTATGTCTATCTGGCTAACTCATCGGGATTAAAAGTAGGTATAACACGGGGTGATCAATTGCCAACCCGCTGGATTGATCAAGGGGCTATTCAGGCATTACCCATTTATAAAGTCAGCCAGCGTTATTATTCCGGCCTGGTGGAAGTTTTATATAAACAAGAAGTCTCGGACCGCACACAATGGCAAAGGATGTTAAAAGGCCAGGTTGAAGAAATACCTTTATTACAAAAGCAAACTGAATTGTATAACTTGTTTGCTGAACGGCTTGATGCAATACAGTCTGAGCTGCCGCAAGGTGCTATTGCTCCTGTTGAAAATGATGCAGTGACTGAGATTCTTTATCCTGTTGAAGAACATCCTCAAAAAGTGAAATCATTTAATCTGGATAAACAACCATTAGTGGAAGGCACTTTAATGGGGATTAAAGGACAATATTTAATATTAGATACTGGCGTGATTAATATCCGAAAATTTTCCGGATATCATGTCGACTTTGAAGTTAGCGATTAGTAAAATAAGTGACCTTAGGCTAACACTCGTTATTAAGAAATACACACTGAGTAGTTACACTATTTCTTACTTTAGCTTATCCTGTATGATTTTGACTAAGCCTGAGCAGTCAAGGCCATAATCATGATAAATTTCCTGTTGCGTGGCATGCTCAGGAAATTTATCCGGTAAGCCCAGATTAATCACCGGGCATATCGATGCCAGGCTAATCAAACACTCATTGACCGCACTGCCGGCACCACCCAAAATGCTATTGTCTTCCAGAGTGATGAGCAGATCACTGCTTTGAGCAAGCTGTTGTGCCACCTTGGTATCAAGAGGCTTGATAAAGCGCATATTGACAACTTTGATGAGATATTTGTCTGCCAGCTCATCGGCTGCTAATAATGCTTCATTCAACAAACTGCCAAAATTTAAAAGCGCCACTGTTTTCAGTGTTTCGTGCCCGGTGATCTCTTTATCTTTATCTTTTTCATTATCAAAGACCAATTCACCTTTACCTGTCTCAAGCTGGATTGATTGTTGTTTATCAATTGCTTTTCCTGGTCCTTTACCCCGGGGATAACGCACTGCAACAGGAGAATTGAGAGAAAAACCATAGTCCAGCATGTGATAACATTCGTTTTCATCAGCAGGTGCTATAATTGTCATATTAGGGATACAACGCATAAAACTTAAATCAAAATTTCCAGTATGAGTTGCCCCGTCACTGCCGACAATACCCGCTCGATCAATTGCAAATAATACGCCCAGGTTTTGCAGTACCACATCGTGAATCAGTTGATCATAGGCACGTTGCAGAAATGATGAATAGATAGCAACGACCGGCCTTAACCCCTCACAAGCCATACCTGCGGCAAGCGTAACACAATGCTGTTCGGCAATACCGACATCATAATAGCGATCAGTAAACTGTTCGGAAAACTCAACCAGACCAGAACCTTCACGCATAGCGGGTGTGATGCCGATTAATTGTTGGTTTTTATGGGCAGCATCGACAATCCATTCGCTAAAAACCTGAGTATAAGTGAGCGCGGCTTCAGGCTTTGCAGTGCCGCTGTCAGGTGGATTGCTATAAAAACCTGGTGATGCAGCATGATATTGAGTAGGATTTTTTTCTGCCACTTCAAAGCCCTTGCCTTTTTGCGTGACGATGTGTAAAAACTGAGGGCCGGATAGTTCCTTAATGTTTTTTAAGGTCGTCAATAAAGCAGGTAGATCATGACCATCAACCGGGCCAATATAGTTAAACCCTAATTCTTCAAATAAAGTACCGGGAATAACCATGCCTTTCATATGTTCTTCAGCACGGCAGGCCAGTTCCCAGACAGATGGCATGGAACTGAGCACTTTTTTAGAATTTGACTTTACGGTGCTATAGAGTTTTCCAGACAGTACTTTGGCAAAATAATTAGATAAGCCGCCCACATTGGGTGAAATAGACATATCGTTATCATTTAAGATGACTAATAAATCAGCATCCAGATCACCCGCATGATTGAGCGCTTCAAAAGCCATACCTGCGGTCATCGCACCATCACCAATGACAGCAATTGATTTTTGCTTTAAGCCTGCTTTTTTTGCAGCAATAGCCATGCCCAAAGCAGCACTGATGGAGGTGCTGGAATGTCCGACACCAAAGGCATCATAGGGACTTTCAGAACGTTTTGGGAAGCCGGAAAGGCCATTTTTCATGCGTATAGTGTCGAGTTGTTGAGCACGGCCGGTAAGAATTTTATGCGGGTAGGCCTGGTGACCAACATCCCAGATGATTTTATCATCGGGTGTATTGAAGATTCGATGTAATGCAATGGTTAATTCAACTGCACCCAGATTAGAAGAGAGATGTCCGCCAATATTATCCAGAGTATGCAGTAAAAATGATCTCAGCTCTGCTGCTAATAATATGAGCTGATCTTTATTCAGATCGTTTAAATCATCAGGTGATTTGATGCTGTTTAATAATGGGTAACGCAAAAGATCTGTCATAGGTATATCATTAATATAGGCGGCTGTTTAATCAATAATTATTAAACCACAGCCATCAGGGCTACAGAGCTGATAAGTATACCTTAATTTAATGATCACGGGTAATAATATATTCAGACAAGTCCCGCAGCGGATCAGCCTTTTGATCAAAATGACTAATGCTGTCCAATGCATTTTGATGACATTCCAATGCCATTTTTTTTGCACCGTTAAGGCCCAGGAGAGCAGGGTATGTGGCTTTGTTCAGGTTAATATCGGCACCTTGCTGTTTACCCAGGGTTAAAGTGTCAGATTCAATATCAAGAATATCATCTTTGATTTGAAATGAGAGACCGATATTCCTGGCATAAGTATCCAGTGCATTTAAGTCAGAAGGAGCTAACTCTGGTGAGCACAGTGCACCCAATTGTACGCTGGCGCGGATAAGTGCTCCGGTTTTATGTTCGTGCATAATTTTTAATTGTTTCAGAGTCAATGTTTTTCCTGTTGACGCTAAATCAATTGCCTGACCGCCGGCCATTCCAGCAGCACCACTGGTTTGTGCTAATACACTGACCATGGATACGATTTGTTTATCACTAAGGTAAGAGTTTTGTGTGAGAGCTTCAAAGGCAAGTGTTTGTAATGCATCACCAGTCAGCAGGGCAGTTGCTTCAGAAAACTGCTTATGACAGGTGGGTTTGCCGCGGCGTAAATCGTCATCATCCATAGCAGGCATATCATCGTGAACAAGTGAATAACAATGGATTAATTCAACAGCACAGGCAGGGGCATCCTGATGTTCTGGAGTAATATTGAGTGCCGTACCGGTTAAATAAACCAGCAGTGGACGAATTCTTTTTCCACCATTAAAGGTGCTGTAGTGCATGGCCTGGTGTAATTCATCAGCAATATTAGATGTTTTGTTGAGCAGCTGCTCCAGTGCCCTGTCAACGCGTTGCTGATAGTGAGCGGTCAGTTGTTTTAACGGCACTATTCAGGATCCTTAAGGTTATAGTCCTTAAGGGAAGACTGGTTATTATTTTCTAATAAAATTTTTACTTTTTGCTGGGCTTTAGTCAAAGCATTTTGACAGGAACGGGTTAAATTAATGCCCCGTTCAAAATCCTGCAGTGACTGCTCCAGGCTTAAATCGCCTTCCTCGAGTGCATCGACTAATTTTTCTAGTTCATTGAGTGATGTCTCAAAGTCAAAACTTTTATTGGCCTTTGTTCCTGATGTTTTTTTCTTGACAGTGCTTTTTGGGGTCATAAATTTCAGCTTATTCGAGGTTTCAGGTTAGTTGATGCTATAATTGTAATATTGCACATAGCGATGGTAAAGGCCTTTAGCTTATTTTTAAAAAAATGGCGAGTAAAAAGTGTCTTTAATGCAAAGTAACGGGTAGTTATTTCCACTTTTAAATTAGTTGTAAATTGAGTTTTTATGAATAAACAGTTAACAATATTTTTTCTATTAATCAGTCTGTTAATTCATAACACTGCTGTTTTGGCTGGAGATGTTTGGGATAAATTGGGTAGTCATCGTCAGGAATATCAGGATAATGAAGGGGTCGAAGACTATGTCTGGAAGGAAGGCAGTAATGCTATGCCTGCGTATCCGGAAAATAGTGATTTACTGGAAGTGGCGGGCCCGCCGGCATATCAAAATTATCAATATCTGATTGATGGTAAAAGTTTGACTGTTGGAGCAGATGGTGTTGTACGCTATGCAATTGTTATTCGCTCCAGCAGTGGCGCCGATAACGCTATGTTTGACGGTATACGTTGTACCACCAATCAAATGAAAAATTATGCTTATGGTACTACCGGTATGGATGGCAAGAAAAAATTCATCCTGAAATCGAATGCAGCCTGGAAGCCTTTTCGTTCCGTTGGTGTGACAGGCTATGGCCCGATTTTAGCCGCTAACTACTTTTGTGATCATAGCGGCGTTACTTTAAAACGTCATGTCATTATACAAAATATAAAATATGGTAAAGGTGAAGTTGACGGGCTATACAATTGATGATTAGCAGGCACTATTTTAAAAAGATAAAGGGTATTGGTTTTCCAACAAAAACTCAGGCATGAAAATTAAAAAACGTATTATAAGCAAACAAGAACATTCAGTATCAAGGGATGCTATCAGTGATAATGCATTAAAAGTACTTTATCGCCTAAAAGATGCGGGTTATCAAGCCTATCTTGTTGGCGGCGGTGTGAGAGATTTATTATTGGGTAAAAAGCCAAAAGACTTTGATGTGGCTACCGATGCTCACCCTGATGAAGTCAAGGGCTTGTTTCGAAACTGCCGCTTGATCGGCAGACGTTTTCGCCTGGCACATATTCTGTATGGCCGTGATGTGATTGAAGTGGCCACCTTTCGAGGTCCTCATGAGGGTGAAAGCACTATTCGTGCGGATCAAAATAAAGATGGCCGCATTATTCGGGATAATGTCTTCGGCAGCCTTGAAGAAGACGCTTTACGCCGGGATTTCTCAATCAATGCACTGTATTATAATATTCGTGATGATTCCATCGTTGATTTTACCGGCGGCATGGATGATTTGAAATATAAAACAATACGCATGATTGGTGATGCCGATACTCGCTATCGTGAAGACCCAGTGAGAATGCTCAGAGCAGTTCGTTTTGCCGCCAAACTCAATTTTCAAATGGAGCATCACACAAATAACCTGATTTTTGAGATGGGTGGTTTACTAGAAGATATTCCTGTCGCTCGATTATTTGATGAAACCATTAAAATGTTTCAGGGTGGTTATGGTCTTAAATGTTTCCAGCTGCTTAGAGAATATCGTCTGTTTGAATTATTATTTCCAATGACTGAAGCTTCTATTAAGCTGAACCAGGAAGGAAACTCAGGGACATTGCAATTAATAGAACAGGCGTTAAGAAATACCGATACACGAATTGCTTCAGGTAAATCGGTTAATCCGGCTTTTTTTCTGGCAGTGCTGCTTTGGCATCCGCTGCATGAGTATAAAAACCGTTTTATTGAGCTGGGCCAACATGAGATGGAAGCATTGCTTAGTGCCAGTCGTGAGGTGATCACGCGGCAGCAGGCACATACTTCTATACCTAAGCGTCTTAGCCTGATGATGAAAGAAATCTGGCATATGCAGCTGCAATTGCAGCATCCAACGCGAAAAAGAGCATTAAGAACGTTGGAGAATAAACGTTTTCGTGCTGGTTATGATTTTTTATTATTAAGAAATGACGTGGGCGAGCCAGAATTAACATCACTTTGTGAATGGTGGACTGAAATACAGACTAAAAGCCTGTCTGAGCAAGAAGCCATGTGTGAGTCTTTAGGAAGAACGCAAAAAAAATCAGGAAAACGCAGGAAACGTCGTAGAAAAAAACCGGTTAATTCTTATGCTGCTCACTCAGATGACTGTCAGCAGTGATCGAAATGGACAGCAGTGAATGAAATGCTATATTGGTCTGGGGAGTAATTTATCAGAGCCATTAGTTCAGTTGCAAAATGCTCTGGATAGTATAAAAAAAGAGCCGGAGCTGCAATTACTTAAGGTGTCGAGTTTCTACCAAAGCAAGGCACTGGTTCTTCCTGATGCGCCGCCTCAAAATGATTATATTAATGCAGTTGCACTGGTAGAAACAAACTTAAGCGCAGAGCAGTTATTACAAATGCTGCATAAAATTGAAGCATCACAGGGGCGTGAAAGAAATGAAAAATGGGGTGCCCGAACGCTGGATTTAGATATATTACTCTACGGTAAATTCAAAGTTCAAACAGATAAACTCATAATACCTCATACACAGCTTCAATATCGCAACTTTGTCATCCACCCCTTATTTGAAATAGCGGGTGCCATTGATATACCCGGCTTGGGTGATTTACCCAGTATCGCAGCAAAAATGTCCTGGGATGGTTTAAAAAAACTGAATAACAATTAACGACAAATATGAATAAAATTACCACAACAAAACTAAACAAAATGAAGCAGGCAGGTGAAAAATTTACCTGTTTAACGGCCTATGATGCCAGCTTTGCCCTTGCTCAGGAAAATGCCGGTGTCGAAGTGATTTTAGTCGGTGACTCTTTAGGTATGGTTGTTAAAGGGCAGGCCAGCACTTTATCCGTTTCTATGGATGAAATGGTTTATCATACGGCCAATGTTTCCCGTGTCTGTCAAAAATCACTGATTATGTCAGATTTACCTTTTGCCGCTGATATCACCATAGAGCAGGCTTATAGCAATTCTGCCCGATTGATCAGTGAGGGCGGAGCGCATATGGTCAAAATTGAAGGCGGTGCCACCATGTTGGAAACCGTTCAATTTTTAGCTCAGCGAGGTATTGCGGTGTGCTCACACCTTGGACTATTACCACAATCAGTCCACAAAATGGGTGGCTATCGTATTCAGGGGCGTACTGCAGATGAAGCACAACAAATACTCAAGGATGCCACTGCATTGGAACAAGCCGGTACAGATCTGTTATTGTTAGAATGCGTCCCGGCTGAACTGGCAACTCGCATTACTCACAGTGTAACGATTCCAGTGATTGGTATTGGTGCGGGAGCAGAGTGTGATGCACAGGTGTTAGTCAGCTATGATATGCTGGGTCTGACACAGGGTAATCCGGCTAGCTTTGTAAAAAACTTTTTGCAAGAAACAAATTCCATACAGGATGCGTTTAAAGCCTATGTGGAACAGGTTAAAAATGGCCAGTTTCCCAGCACTGAACATACCTTTGAGTAAGTTCAATCTCCTAAATTTACTTTTATTTTATAGCCATGCAGATCATTCATACAATTTCTGAACTCAGACAAACGGTCAGTTCCTTCAAGCAGGCAGGCAAAATTATTGGTTTTGTACCGACTATGGGCAATCTGCATACGGGGCATTTGCAACTGGTAGAAATGGCTCTGTCTCAAGCTGATATAGCGATTTGCAGTATCTTTGTTAATCCGCTGCAATTTGGCGAAGGCGAAGACTTTGCACAATACCCGAGAACTTTACAGGTGGATGCTGAAAAACTTCAACAAGTCGGCTGTGACATTATTTTTGCCCCTGCTGTTGCTGAAATGTACCCGGATATAGAGCTTGATGGACAAGCTCAAAGTCAGGTCCAAAGTCAGGTCATAGTACCGGGTATCAGTGATATTCTTGAAGGAGCTGCACGCCCCGGACATTTTACTGGTGTTGCAACAGTGGTTGCTAAACTATTTAATATGGTGCAGCCGGACAAGGCCGTATTTGGCGCAAAAGATTATCAGCAATTGCAGGTGATTAAACAATTTGTCAGCGACCTTTGTTTCCCCATTGAAATTATTTCTCACCCTATTGTCAGAGAAAATAACGGTCTGGCCCTAAGCTCCCGAAATGGTTATTTGAGTGAAGCGCAAAAGCAACAGGCGTCTGCGATTTATCAAACATTACAGGATTTATCACAGCAGATAATTGCCGGAGCCCGAAATTATGAAAAACTTGAACAACAGGCTGTGGTGCATTTGAATGCACAGGGCTTTGTGACAGATTATATCAGCATACGCGCTGCTGACTTGTCCTCTGCAACAAGTAGTCATAAAAATCTGGTTATTTTAGCGGCTTCTTATCTTGGCACAACCCGTTTACTTGATAATATTCAAATCGAGCTTTAACCCTAAATTAATCAGTTGAACCTACTGCGAGCGTTCAATGCACTGAATCTTCAAGACTTTTCAGAGCATTTTGAATTCACCCGTAGGGTGGCTACGATTCAACTGATTAATTTAGGTTAACTAAATAGTCAGCCCTGAAAAACATATTATCTATTTGAAATGTAAGGAATTATCCCTATTTTTGAGTGACCATAAAGACCAGAAATGTTACAATAAGCACAGATTTTCTGGTCG
>JAHXIM010000320.1 GCA_025655635.1 gamma proteobacterium symbiont of Lucinoma myriamae
CGACCAGAAAATCTGCACTTATTATAACATTTCTGGTCGATCTGGTCACTCAAAAACAGGGATAAATCCTTATATTTCAAATAGATAATATGTTTTTCAGGGCTGACTACTTATTACACAGTTTACAATTTCATTTATGACAGAAGATATCCCTCGTATTTCTTATGGCTCTTAATGATAGTAAAAGCAAGCCGCAAAATTCATTTTCACAACTCCCTTTGAACAGTATTATAAACGATTAAAGTGTAATATTAGATACATTTTAAGCATTAAGTTTAAATTACAGCTAAATAATCCCAAATTTGTGGAAATATCTCTCATTTTTAGGATTTTATTGAGAAAAAACAATAATTTTTTGGCTATAATTAAAGTTCGTACTAGAATAGACTATACGGTATAAAATTATTTATAAACCATTACTCCATTTAAGCATCCTTATAGTGGCAAAAAGATAGAGATAAAAAGAAATTATGGTCTTAGCTCAACAATCATCTCAATTAACTGGCCTGGCCAGACAACTTGTTATGCAGAATCTCCTTAGTGAAGATGATGCGATTAATGCCATTGGTTCTGCAAAAAAAGATAAACTGCCTTTTGTTCAATATGTTACTTCTAAAAACTTAGTTAAATCACTCGATATTGCCACGCTTGCCTCTACTGAGTTTGGCACACCTTTATTAGATATTAGTACAATTGAATTAGATAATAGTACTGTCAGCATCATCAAAGAGAATCTCATCACCAAGCACCATGCACTGCCTTTATTTAAAAGAGGGGCTCGACTTTTCATTGCTGTTGCTGATCCAACGAACATTTCCGCACTTGACGAGATTAAATTCCAGTCAGGTTTGAGTACTGAGGCGATTTTAGTTGAAGCAGACAAGCTTGAAGTGGCCATTGAAAAAGCCTTATCCGCTGCCGATACCGCTATGGGGATGGATGAATTCAATGATGATGATCTTGAAGGACTTGATTATGAAGACACTGAAAAGGATGATGATGATGTTACAGGGAATAGTGCAGATGATGCTCCTGTCGTAAAATTCGTCAATAAAATCTTATTGGATGCCATTAATAAAGGCGCTTCTGACATTCATTTTGAGCCCTATGAGAAATTTTTTCGGGTGCGCTTAAGAATTGACGGCTTACTGGAAGAAGTAGCCAAGCCTCCTGTTAATTTAACGCCGAGAATCCTGGCTCGTATTAAAGTCTTATCTCGTCTTGATATTTCAGAACGTCGTATTCCTCAAGATGGTCGTATGCGCTTAAAAATTTCCAAAAATCGAGCCATTGATTTTCGTGTCAGCACCTGCCCAACATTATTTGGTGAAAAAGCCGTATTACGTATTCTTGATCCCAGCAGTGCACAATTAGGGATTGATGCTCTGGGTTATGAGGGTTTTCAAAAAGAACTGTATTTAGATGCTTTATCTAAACCTCAGGGAATGATTCTAGTCACTGGCCCCACTGGGTCCGGAAAAACGGTTTCATTATATACCGGTTTAAATATTCTAAATACAGAAGGTGTTAATATCTCTACCGCAGAAGATCCGGCAGAAATTAATTTACCAGGGGTTAATCAGGTTAATGTAAACCCCAAAACAGGACTGACCTTTGCTACGGCATTGCGCTCATTTTTGCGTCAGGATCCTGATATTGTAATGGTGGGCGAAATACGTGACCTGGAAACTGCCGAGATTGCTATTAAGGCCGCACAAACAGGGCATATGGTGCTTTCCACCTTGCACACCAATGATGCCCCCCAAACCCTTGGTCGTCTGATGAATATGGGCGTTCCTCCTTATAATATTGCATCAGCAGTCAGTCTGATCATCGCACAACGTTTAGCACGCCGATTATGTGAACATTGCAAACAACCCGTTGATATTCCCAAAGAAGCATTGCTTGAAGAAGGTTTTACTGAAGAAAATATAGCACAGAACTTTAAGGTCTATAAGCCCGTTGGCTGTTCCAGTTGTAATGCGGGTTACAAAGGTCGCGTCGGAATATATCAGGTTATGAAAATTTCAGATCAAATGGGGCGCATTATTATGGAAGGCGGTAATGCGATTGATTTGGCTGATCAGGCCAAAAAAGAAGGTATCCCCGATTTAAGAGAGTCTGGACTTAAAAAAGTAATGGATGGTATTACCAGCCTTGAAGAAATAAACCGTGTGACGAAAGATTAGAACACTATAAAAATAAAGCAAAAAAAATATAAATTGAACATTAAAAAACTTTATAACTAAGGATTAACAATGGCTGACAAAGAAAAACAAATTCCAATTTTTGTCTGGGAAGGTGCTGATAGAAATGGGAATCGTAAAAAAGGGGAGATCCAGACCAAGAACTCTGCTTTAGCCAAGGCTCAGCTTAGACGGGAAGGGATTAATGTACTTAAGATAAAACCCAAGCCAAAACCATTATTTGGCATAGGCGGTCCCAGGAAAAAAACCATTACTCCAATGGATATTGCCGTTTTTTCTCGACAACTGGCCACTATGATGAAGGCAGGTGTGCCATTAGTTCAGTCGTTTGAGATTGTGGGTAATAGCCATGAAAATGCCAATATGTCAGAGATGATTCTAGCCATTAAATCCGATATTGAAGGTGGTAATTCTTTGACTGAGTCCTTAAGAAAATTTCCTTTACACTTTGATGATTTATATTGCAGCCTTGTTCAGGCTGGTGAACATGCCGGTATTTTAGACAGTATTTTAGATAAGGTCGCCACCTACAAAGAAAAAACCGAGGCACTTAAAGCAAAAATTAAGAAGGCCATGTTTTACCCCATTGTAGTTATGCTCGTTGCTGTCATTGTTGTCACTATTTTATTATTATTTGTTATCCCTGAATTTGAAGATCTGTTCTCAGGTTTTGGTGCCGAGCTGCCTGCTCCCACTCAGTTTGTAGTTAATATGTCACGCTTCTTACAAGAATGGTGGTGGGCTGTTTTTGGTTCCATTGGCCTGGCTATCTTTTTCTTTGGTTATTTCAAGAAACGTTCTAGAAAAATGCGTGAATTTCTGGATAGACTATCACTTAAAATTGCCATTATCGGACCTATTCTGGAAAAAGCAGCAATTGCTCGTTATGCAAGAACCTTACAAACCATGTTTGCAGCAGGTACACCTTTAGTTGAAGCCCTGGGTTCTGTTTCGGGAGCTGTAGGTAACATTGTCTTTAGTAATGCAGTTGAACAGATCCAACAGGAAGTTTCAACAGGTACTCAATTAAATAAAGCCATGACAAATACCGGTGTTTTCCCTAACATGGTGCTGCAAATGACAGCAATTGGTGAAGAATCAGGCGCTCTTGATACCATGCTCGGTAAAGTCGCTGATTTTTATGAAGCTGAAGTTGATAACCTGGTTGATGGTTTAACCAGCTTACTTGAGCCTATTATTATGTCTGTTTTGGGTGTCATTATTGGTGATATCGTTGTGGCTATGTATCTGCCAATCTTCCAGATGGGTAATGTTGTTTAGTCATATATGAGTATTTTTCATTATTTAGATTCACACTCCTATTTTTTTCTTTTATCTGTTTTTCTTCTGGGGCTATTGGTCGGCAGTTTTCTAAATGTGGTAATTTACCGCCTGCCAATCATGCTAAAACGTGAATGGAAAACAGATTGTGTTACTTTCTTATCTGATGAATTTAAGTCTGAAAAGGCCGTTTATAGCTTTCCTGAAACGCTAAGCAATGAAGCTGAGACATTTAATTTATCTGTCCCCCGTTCCCGTTGTCCTGCTTGCGGTCATAAAATTACGGCCTTAGAAAATATACCGTTGATTTCCTGGTTATTTCTTAGGGCTAAGTGTTCCGAATGTGGTTCTGGTATTTCCATTCGCTACCCCATAATTGAACTCACAACTGCTTTATTTTCAGTCCTGGTCGCTTATTATTTTGGGGTTCAATGGTTTACCTTAGCAGCCCTGTTTTTAACCTGGGCGCTAATAGCTTTGACGATGATTGATTTTGATACGCAATTATTACCCGATAATATAACTCTTCCCTTTCTATGGCTGGGCCTTTTAATCAGCTTATTGCAGATATCTGATATTTCCTTAGAGAATAGCGTCATTGGTGCAATAGCCGGTTATATGGTCCTATGGATGGTCTATCAACTCTTTAAGTTGATTACTGGTAAAGAAGGCATGGGCTATGGTGATTTTAAATTGTTGGCTGTGTTAGGTGCCTGGTTAGGCTGGCAGGCTTTGCCACTAATTCTATTACTTTCTGCATTAGTGGGTGCAATAGTTGGTATTTCTCTTATTCTCTTTCTTGGCCGTGATAAAAATATTCCTATCCCCTTTGGACCTTATCTTGCTGCAGCGGGCTTTATCAGTTTGCTTTGGGGTGAACCCATTAAACAGTTTTATTTTAATATTGTGGGGCTTTGATGCTGACAATTGCCCTGACCGGGGGAATTGGCAGTGGTAAAACAGCCGTAACCAATCTCTTTCAAAAAAATGCTTCTCAATCTAAAGCTCCTGAATGCCTGAAAATTATCGATGCCGATACGATCGCGCGTGAACTATTATCCGGCTCATTAAAAGACTCATCATCCGCTGCATTAGAGGCCGTGTATGCATTATTCGGGGCTGAACTTTTTAATTCTGATGGCCGATTAGAGCGTGCTCAGCTACGTTCACTCATATTCTCATCAAAATCTAAGAAACAACAACTTGAAGACCTGTTACATCCCCTGGTTTATAAAGAAATTGATTCAAAAATCAAAGTATTAGCCCAGCAAGCAACAAATACTATTGTCATTATTGCCATCCCCCTGCTGTTTGAAACTAACACTGAAAGCAAGTTTGATCGAATTCTAGTCGTTGACACACCTGTTGAGCTGCAAATAGCACGCAGCACCCAAAGAGATAATTGTTCTTCAAACTTAATTAAACAAATCATAAATTCTCAAGTTGGCAGGCAAATACGTCTTAGTTACGCAGATGATATTATTGATAACTCCGGTACATTGAGAGAACTCCAGTTAAAAGTTGCAGCTCTTTTTCAATATTATTGCTCCCTAGTGCACAAAAATTAATTTATGTCCTGTGATTTGAAGCCGTTTAATAAATGTTTGTTGCAACCTCAAGCAAGATGTCGGACAATATCAAATCAGGATTTCTTTTGCTACGTAAACACTAACATGAAGCATTTATTGACGTGACAAACTCCACTATATACGAACTTCCCCTTAACGAAAGGATACGAACCTTATTGCGTCTTGAATTTTTATTCAAGCAAGCCAGATACTCTATGCGGGGATATTCTGTCTGGGATAGTCATAGTACAATCAGTCACATTCTTGATATATTAAATATTATGAGTCGTATTAATTTACGATCTGAGCTGGTGAAAGAGTTAGAACGGCAAACATCCGCATTACTCGCCATAAGCTCACGCCCTGGCGTTGATTCTTCTATCCTGGAGGATACATTAAAAACACTGGAAAGCTATACACAGAATCTAAAATCATCGCAAAACAATTTATGTGATGAACTTCGTAACAATCAACTGCTAAAACTCATACGCCAACGCGACTCAATTCCAGGCGGCAGTTGTGACTTTGATATTCCAGTTTACCATTTTTGGCTTAAACAACAGCCGGAGCAACGAATTGAGATTTTAGAATCATGGTTAGGCCTGTTAGACAACTATCGCCTGTCCATTGATGTTATTCTGGGGCTATTACGCGAAAGTACTATTAATACGCCCGTTTTGGCAGAACAGGGCTTTTATCAGCAATCACTTGATACCAGTGTACCCTTTCAATTAATACGGGTTTTACTACCTTCTGATGTGAATTTCTTTGCTGAGATGAGTGGAGGAAAACATCGTTTTAGCGTCCGTTTCATGATGCCTGCAACTGGCGAACGCCCCAGTCCCTGCTCTACAGATATTGAATTTCAACTTTCCTGTTGTGCGCTCTAAAGTGCACACTCTATATTACTCGATCTAAAAAAGTATGAAACAACTTATTGTAAAATGTCCTGCTTGCGCAAAAAAACATGATTATTACCAATCCAAACCCTGGAGCCCTTTTTGCTCTGAACGTTGCCGATTGATTGATTTAGGTGCCTGGGCCAGTGAAGAACACAGAATCAAAGGTGAACCAGTTTCTTTATCGGATATATCATCTGATAAAAACCCTGACGATCAATTGCTGCAATAATCATCTAAATAACTATTCCTAATAGCTGTCCATTGAGCACAAGAGCATATCAGGCATTGTTTTGGGATTTTATGCCAATATGAGCAAAATGATGCCTGATATGCTTTTGTACGGTGGCTTAGTATAATATGGACACCATTTCGGAACACTAATTTAGCTATTGTTCACCTCTACATTAAAAGTGTACCATAAAGTGTATTATCTTTAAAAAGTACAGGGAAATTCAGCCCTGTATTCTCTAGCACTGGATTTCAAATAAACAATTGCCAGCCAATCGCTGCGCCCATTTTCTACATCAGGTAATTTTACTACAGCATGCCAGTTTTCTGGAACCACCTGATGAGTTGACTTATCTGGCGACAACAATACCCGAATATCATCCAGATCTTCTCCCGGCATTTCAAATGATACCGCTACCGAATCGATCCCCTCAAAGTCAAAACCAGTAGCTGTCAGCATTATGGGAAACTCAGAGTTTGAAACAGCAGCACCTTTAACGGTAAAACTGATTCGCTGAAATTCACCTTCTTTTATAATAGAAGCACTACAAATACTGGTGGCCGAATTACACTGTTGATTGACTCCAAGTTGAACGACCTTGTCAGAATTTTCATCCAGAAAATCAGCAAAATCCTGCACAAAGATCAAAGCAAGGATAATAATAATACTCATGGCAAGCATTCGAATGTATTTATTATTCAAGTATTTTTTTGGGTTCATCACTAAAATTTATCCTGTGTATCATTCACTGAAGCCTTCCACAAACTGCTAATGGCAGCAATCCCCTGAGCACCATAGCTTTGTGCTTCTTTAATATCACCTGGTTTCATTCCACCTAAAGCAAACACCGGGATTTTTGCATCATCGGTTAATGTTTTAAATTGCTCCCAGCCTATAGGTGCCTGATTTGGGTGTGATGTCGTTTGTTTTACCGGGGAAATAACAATAAAATCTAATTCTAACTCATTGGCTCGTTCAATGTCCTGCCGACAATGACATGAAGCCGCTATCATTTTATGTGCAAAATGAGTTCGATAGTGAGCAATAAAATCATCATCATATAAGTGAATACTGGTTAAATGTATACCAGAACAAGCGTATAAAATATCATCATCAAAACACATTGATGAGTTAAGTAATAAGCGCACCTGCTTTTTTTGTGCAATTTCGCAAGCGTGTTTAAGCACTTTATTAAGCTGTGCATTGTTAAATGATTTTATACGTAATTGAATCACTTGATGATAATCACAACTGTGTGAAAATTCATCTAAAAATTGTGTTAAATACTGGCTATCAGGCTTTTCACTAAACGGATCTGGCGATATTAAATAGCTATCGGGTAAATGCAAGGCATTAATGATCGGCTTATTGGCTAACGGAAATGAATAATTAGTCAAATCGTTTAATTTAACCCACTTAACAGTTTGGCCTTCTAAGCCTTGCTGCGGCTGTTTTTCATAACCGTCATTAATTTGATATTGTCTGCCTGAAAATTGAGAAATAATCAATGTATCTAACAACACACTTTTATCTGGATAATGATGTATAAGCTTGATCAGAGGACGTGTTTTTTTTACCTCTATCCCCAGCTCTTCTTTAATCTCTCTGATAAGAGCCTGCTCTATAGACTCACCTGGATCGACTTTCCCCCCGGGAAATTCCCATAAGCCACCCTGATGAACGTTTTTTGCTCTTTTTGAAATCAACACTCGATTGCCTTTAACAATAACAGCGACTGCGACATGAACCACTGTATTATTATTTTTGTTATTGTTATCAGGTTCTATATTCGGCATTAATTTTCACATAGTCATAAGACAGATCACAGGTCCATATTTGAGTCTCTGCCTGTCCTCTTTGCAAATTCACGGTCACTGTAATTTCATCTTGATCCATTACCGCCTGACCACGCTTCTCAGTATAGTCATCTGCCCGTCCTCCCTGACGCACAAGACAGACATCATTAAGGTAGATTTCCAGGGCATTAATATCAAGGTCAATAATACCTGAACGACCTACAGCAGCCAATATCCGTCCCCAGTTGGGATCACTGGCAAAAAATGCCGTTTTAACCAATGGTGAATGAGCAATGGTATAAGCGACATCCTGGCACTCCTGTTCTGTTCTGCCCGCTTTTACTTTGATGTTAATTAATTTGGTTGCTCCCTCACCATCGAGCACAATCGCTTTTGCTAATTGTTCAAGCACCTCAGTCACAGCATTTAACAATGCCTGATAATCAGGGTGTTCTTCATTAGAAATAAATGGTGCTTTAGATTCTCCAGTAGCAACCAGCATACAGGAATCATTCGTTGAAGTATCTCCATCGACCGTGATCCGGTTAAATGAATGATCGACACCATATTTCAACATTTTCTGCAGAAGTTTTGGCTCAATAGCGGCATCCGTAGCAACATAAGCTAACATGGTTGCCATATCAGGACGGATCATGCCTGAACCTTTAGATATACCGGTTACCGTCACTAATTCTCCCGCTATAGTCACTTGAGTGGAAGCGCCTTTAGTGCAGGTGTCAGTTGTTAAAATTCCTTGCGCAGCATTTTGCCAGCCTTGCTCTGATAAATCATGCAAAGCATCAGGCAATGCCTTAATCACTTTTTCTACAGGTAAAGTTTCACCAATAACGCCTGTTGAAAAGGGTAAAATACTATTTTGGCTAGTCCCTGTCATGTTAGCAAGCTGTTCACATGTCATAAGGGCATCAATCATGCCCTGCTCACCCGTTCCAGCATTTGCATTACCAGTATTAGTCACAAAATACTGTACCTGAGCTTCATGCAAATGTTTTTTTGCTATATGAACCGGTGCGGCACAAAATGCATTTTGGGTAAAAACACCGGCAACACTGGCTGAAGCAGGAAATGACATAATGACAACATCTTTACGATCAGCAACTTTAATGCCTGCACAGGTGGTACCCAGTTTAAAACCTGAAACCGGATGCATTTCGGGGAGATTAATTGTTATTGTCATTTTTTAGCCTTTTTTACTTAATTTTTGCTCATCAGTATAATACTAACTAAAGCTATCAATTAGAAATAGCCGTAAATAAAAAATGCCCACAAATGTGGGCATTTTTTAGTCAATATAAGCAAGTGAAAATTAACTTAATTTACCACAACACTGCTTATATTTCTTGCCTGAACCACATGGGCAAGGTTGATTTCGACCTACTTTTTGCCCATCACGCACAAAAGGCTGGGTCTTGTCATCTGCTTCAGACTTGTCTTGTGAATGAGAGTCAGAGCCGTCAGCCCCTAATGAATTCACATCATCATGCTGATATTCCATTTCTGGTTGTTCATGATTTTCAAATTCACTTAAGTCCGGTTCTTCACGAATCTGCATAATACTTAATCGCGCAATAACATCGTGTTTAACTCGGTCCAATAAATCGGTAAACAATTCAAATGACTCACGCTTGTATTCCTGCTTAGGATTCTTTTGTGCATAACCACGCAGGCCAATGCCCTTGCGTAAATAATCCATTGCGGCAAGATGTTCTTTCCAAAGACTGTCAAGCACTTCCAGCATGACGTCTTTTTCAACACGGCGCATCATTTCAGCACCAATTAACGCTTCTTTTTGTTCAAAGGATTTAACCATTTCCTGAAGAATTTTTTCTCTTAGCGGCTCTTCATGCAAATCATCATCATCTGCCAGCCAACTTGCAATAGGCAAATCCATAAAAAACTCATTCCTGAGTCCCTCTTCAAGCCCCTGCACATCCCATTGTTCTTCAATACTTTCTGGCGGGATATAGTTATTAATGAATTGATCAGCCACATCAGCACGAATATCAACGATCAAGTCAGAGATATCTTCCGTAGACATTAAATCACTGCGCTGTTCATAAATGACTTTACGCTGATCATTAGCCACATCATCATATTCCAGTAATTGCTTACGAATATCAAAGTTGTGCCCTTCTACTTTGCGCTGTGCATTTTCAATGGAACGAGATACCCATTTATGTTCAATGGCTTCACCCTTTTCCATACCCAGCTTACGCATTAAACCGGCCATTTTGTCTGAAGCAAAAATTCTCATCAGATTATCATCTAATGACAAATAGAAACGAGATGATCCCGGATCGCCCTGACGACCTGAACGGCCTCGTAACTGGTTGTCAATACGACGAGATTCATGTCTCTCCGTACCAACAATATGTAAACCACCATTATTTAACACCTGCTCATGCAGTTTTTTCCAGTCACTGCGCATTTGCTGCACCGTGGTATCATCCGGGTTATCCAGTTTTGCTATGGCAGCATCGATATTACCACCCAATACAATATCGGTACCACGACCAGCCATATTGGTCGCAATGGTAATCACTCCGGGAGATCCAGCCTGAGCAATAATATCAGCTTCACGGGCGTGCTGTTTGGCATTGAGCACTTCATGCTGGATAGCTGCCTTATTTAAAGCGTTTGATAATAATTCTGATACTTCGATTGAGGCTGTACCAACGAGTGCCGGCTGGCCTCTACCCTGACAGTCTTTAATATCTTCGATAATGGCATCAAATTTTTCTTCCTGGGTAAGGAAAATCAAGTCACCATGATCTTTGCGCACCATAGGATTATTAGTCGGTAAAACGATAACTTCAAGACTATAAATCTCATGAAACTCAAAGGCTTCTGTGTCTGCCGTACCAGTCATTCCTGATAATTTTTTATACAGGCGGAATAAATTCTGGAAGGTGATTGATGCCAGAGTCTGATTTTCGACTTGAATGGCAACACCTTCTTTGGCTTCAACTGCCTGATGCAAACCATCTGACCAACGTCGCCCCGGCATGGTACGGCCAGTAAACTCATCAACAATAACCACTTCGCCATTACTGACAATATAGTCAACATTTTTAGTAAACAGACAATGAGCTCTTAAGCCAGCATTGATGTGGTGCATTAATATAATATTAGCAGGATCATAAAGGCTTTCATTTTCCTGAATAAGTCCTTCTTCAACCAGTAGTTCTTCTACATGTTGATGACCTTCATTGGATAATAAAACCTGTTTATCTTTTTCATTAACCGTATAATCGCCAGCGGGCTCTTCAACCTCTTCTAAAGACTCAACCACGGCTTCCTGCTGTACTAACTTAGGAATCAGTGCGTTAACTCGTTGATAAATGTCGGAGTTGTCTTCAGCCGGTCCGGAAATAATTAATGGCGTTCTGGCTTCATCAATTAAAATTGAGTCAACTTCATCAACGATAGCAAAATTAAGACCTCTCTGAACTTTATCTTCAGTCGAAAAAGCCATATTATCGCGCAGATAATCAAAGCCAAACTCATTATTAGTACCATAGGTAATATCGGCCGCATAAGCCTGACGCTTTTGCTCGGAATCCTGCCCGGATAAAATAACTCCCACAGACATGCCAAGGAAATTGTATAATTTGCCCATCCACTTAGAATCACGCTCTGCCAGGTAGTCATTGACCGTAACAACATGAACACCGTCACCACTCAAGGCATTAAGGTAAACAGCTAATGTCGCCATCAGAGTTTTACCTTCACCGGTACGCATTTCGGCAATTTTGCCTTCATTCAAAACCATTGCACCAACCAGCTGAACATCAAAATGACGCATGCCCATCACTCGACGGCTGGCTTCCCGGACGGTGGCAAAGGCTTCTGGTAAGATGGCTTCCAGAGTTTTTCCATCTTTGACTTGTTGCTTGAGTTCATCGGTTTTGGACTGAATTTCCTGATCAGTCAACTCTTGCAATGCACCTTCGAGAGTATTGATATTCGCTACTGTTTTAAAATAACGCTTTATTTCCCGGTCGTTTCGACTCCCGAAAATTTTCCTGAATAATTTTGCAACCATAATTTTTGTAAGTGTCTGGCTCTAAATAAGAGGTTAAATAAAAAGTGATAAATAGTCAGTAAAAGTGAATAATATTCTAAATATCAGAACCCGCTAGCATAGCACAAACCTATAAATTAATAATGTTAAATTAAGCAAATATGTCACTATTCATCATATTATTTACAAAAAGGCCTGGCTTGCTTATTTTTGACTTTGATTGTCTGAGCGTAGCAGCTTCTCACAATAGAACGTCAGAAGATTTTAATATGGGCTAAGGGGATTCTATTCAGGCATTTATTAATTGTCTGAATAGGATTTTGAATTTATTTTTGTGCAGTTATTATATATTTTTGTGGATTAACCTGCCGACCATTACGTAACACTTCATAATGAACATGTGGACCAGTCGAACGACCAGTTGAACCCATGCTGGCTATAACCTGACCTTGCTTGACAATATCACCCACTTTTACTGAAATGGTTTTATTATGTCCATAGCGGGTACTCAGTCCATAGCCATGATCTATTTCCAATAATTTACCATAGCCATTTTGTTTCTCAGCACGAATAACGACACCATCAGCCGTCGCTAAAACAGAGCTGCCTGATTTTCCTGCGACATCGACTCCTTTATGCATTTTTCGTTTGCCATTAAAAGGGTCTTTTCGCATACCAAAATATGACGAAATCCAACCTTTTTCAGCAGGTTTTCCTGTTGGCGTTACACTCAGTTTAAAATGCTCTGCAACGAGTAAATTTTCTAATATATCTAATTGCTTACTTCTTTTATCGATATCCTGAGTGATTTGCTCCATGCGTTTCACAAATTCACCGTACTTTAAATTCTGAGAGAAGATTAGGTTTTGAGAATCACCGGCTTGTACAGCATCATCGGGTCCACCCATTGATGGTGAAAAGTCAAAATTAAATGCTTTTTTATCCAACTTCGCCACATCAGTCAAGCGACTCCCAAGTGAATCAAGACGAAAAATATGCGCCTGCAATTTAGCCATACTATTCGTCAAGGCATTGATATTTTCCTGATTATGCTGTTTGAGAGCATCCAATTCTTCTTGTTGCTGGGCTAATTCTTCTTTATAAATACTACCGATAACTTTATTCAATTCTGCCCGAATAGGCTCGATATGTTCCGGCTTATTAATATCCGCCATGATAGGTGTACGATCACTGGAAATAACACCGAAGTAATAGCTCAAAACAGGTAAGCTGAGAAACATTAAGGAGGTGATAATAATAAAGGAGCGTGATAAGTTAACATTAATTGTTGAACCACTTTTACTTCTAACTAAAATAATATTCATAATTATAAGTCTTGCGCCTATGTTAGTCCTACACTATCAAGTGTAAAAATAGTGTTTGATTATTTAAAGTGCAATCCGTGCTATAATTTTCTAGTTCTTTACCAGCAACAACTATCATCCAGTTAAACTTTAGAAGCCTGTTTGCATGAAAAAAATTCTTCAACAATCCTCTGCCAGCCTCGATCGTCTGCTGCAGCACAGTCGATATCTTGAGTATTTGTCTAAGCGAGTATTAACTTATCTCCCCGCAGAGTTTGTCGGGAAAATCTCAGTTCTGGGCTTTTCTGATAAAAACAAGTCCCAAAAAGACAAGCAATACGCTCTGATTATAGCAACTATTAGCCCTGCATGGGCAAGCAAGTTACGTTTTTATACACCAACGTTAAAGCGTTCTCTTTGCGCTGAACCGAAATTCAATCAGCTTAAAAAAATAGTAATAAGAGTAGCATCTTCTAATACCACTGTAAAAAAAGACCAGAAAAATCCCATTTATTCACAAAATTCTGCAACTATTATACAAAATAGCGCAGAACATATTGAAAATGAGGAATTAAAAGAAGCCTTAATGCGTTTAGCGCATAATGTTGAAAAAGGCGGTTAAATTCCTTACCTTAGTCTGCAATATGCCATAACACTTTATGCAGAAACAATCGACTTCATATAGGAAATTGGAGCCAGTTTTTCATCTTCAAAAATGACTTCTTCCCAGGCTGATTCATCTGCCAGCAATTCACGTAGAATTTTATTATTTAAAGCATGGCCTGCCTTGTGGCCGCTAAAAGCACCAATGAGACTGCTGCCTAATAAATAAAGATCACCAATAGCATCCAGTATTTTATGTTTGACAAATTCATCTTCATAACGCAAACCATCTTCATTCAGGACTCGATATTCATCCATTACGATAGCATTATTTAAACTGCCGCCTAATGCCAGATTATTGGCTCTAAGCTGCTCGATTTGGTTCATAAAACCAAATGTTCTGGCACGACTGACTTCACGCACAAAAGAAGTAGAAGAAAAGTCCATTTCGGCACTTTGTGAACGCCCTTGAATAACAGGATGTTCAAAATCAATAGTAAATGACACTTTAAAACCTTCATAAGGCTCAAAACGCACCCATTTATCACCTTCTTCAACCACTACATTGCGTTTGATTCGAATAAAACGTTTAGCTGCTGATTGTTCAACGATGCCCGCCGATTGCAGTAAAAAGACAAACGGCCCTGCACTACCATCCATAATAGGTACTTCAGGTGCACTTAAATCAATATATGCGTTATCAATTCCCATACCGGCCATGGCCGACAATAAATGTTCAACCGTCGATATTTTTACACCGTCTTTCACCAGAGTCGTTGACAAGGTGGTATCGCCAACATTTTCAGCTCTCGCAGGTATCTCCATTGGCGTTTCAAGATCAACCCTGCGAAAGATAATGCCGGTATTAACGGGCGCCGGCCTCAGTGTTAAATACACTTTTTCGCCCGAGTGCAGGCCAACACCTGTTGCCTTGATGCTATTTTTTAACGTACGTTGTTTTATCATTTACGGTATTCCTGAGTTGATGATAAAGCCCTCAACAGCTGAGTGTACCATATCAACCACAATTTTCCTACTTAAGGTTTTCCCTGATTTTATGAACAATTAGCCCCTATAACAGAATTGATTAACTAATTTTTCACCATAACAGGCTCCCTGAAATAGTATTTACTGTCGTTCTATATGCTTCACAGCGGTTGAACCGGGACCCATATAACTACAGATCTTGAATAACCATAGCTCTGAATAATCACCGTTCTAAATAATCAAAGCTCTCAAATAACTAAAGTTCCAGAAAGCAGCTTTAGTCATTTTGACGACGTAAAAAAGCCGGAATATCAAGATATTTTAAATCTTCAGATTCACCGCCAATGGTATACTCATCACCTGAAACTTTTTGAGTTACCACAAGCTCTTCTTCAATAATCGAGCTGGTATCAATTTTTTGAACGTTTTCTGCTTGTTTTTGCTCAGGCTTGACCAGTTTGATTTCAGGCTTTTCTACTTGTATTTTATCTATCGCACCAATACCAGTGGCAACAACAGTCACACGCATTTCACCATTCATTTCAGGATCAATTACTGTACCCACTACAACGGTTGCATTGTCAGCAGCAAATTTTTTGATTGAATTACCCACATCTTCAAATTCACCAATAGACATATCCATGCCGGCAGTTACATTAACCAAAATACCCTTAGCACCTGAAAGATCAACATCTTCAAGTAAAGGGCTTGAGATTGCACGTTCAGCAGCATCGATTGCACGCTCTTCACCAGTCGCACTACCGGTTCCCATCATTGCCATACCCATTTCTGACATCACAGTACGGACATCAGCGAAATCCACATTAATTAAGCCTGGACGGGTGATCAATTCAGCAATACCCTGAACAGCATTTAACAACACATTATTTGCTTCTTTAAATGCATCCAGCAATGTTGTGCCTTTACCAAGAACAGCCTGAAGCTTTTCATTAGGGATAGTAATTAATGAATCAACATATTCACGTAATTCACTGATACCCTCTTCTGCCTGTCCCATACGACGTGGACCTTCCCATGGAAAAGGTTTTGTTACCACGGCAACAGTCAAAATACCCATTTCTTTTGCCAGCTCAGCAACAATAGGTGCAGCACCCGTACCTGTACCACCACCCATACCAGCAGTGATAAATAACATATCAGTACCAGCAATGGCTTCCATGATACGCTCACGATCTTCAATTGCCGCTTCACGTCCCACACCTGGATTTGCGCCTGCCCCCAAACCTTTGGTAATTTCATTACCAATTTGTAATACCGTACGTGCTGATGAATTGGCCAATGCCTGTGCATCTGTATTAGCACAAATAAAATCAACACCTTCAATATTACTAATTGCCATATGTTCAACAGCATTACCACCACCGCCACCGACACCCATTACCTTAATTACTGCACGATCACTTGATGTATCCATTAATTCAAACATTTCCACTTACTCCTTACTCACGCCAATGAAAAAAACACATTAAAATAAAAAATTCAATCATCCCAACTTACTGCTTATCTGCTAAATATCGTTGAGTATTCATCACAACAACCCCTCAAAACAATGGTTCAGAAGTTACCCTGAAACCACCTCTTCATCTTGACAAAAATTCCAGAAAAGCCTTTGTGCTCTGAGAATTCAAAACCACTCACTTCCTGATTCTGTTTGCCAAATAGTATCAATCCCACACCAGTTGCAAATCGGGGGTCTTTAACCATATCATTTAAACCATCCATATCCAGGGGCGTACCGATTCGAACCGGCATATGAAATACTTCTTCTGCCAATTCAACCGCCCCTTCCATTTTTGAACTACCTCCAGTTAATACCACACCTGAAGCACAAAATTCTTCTAAGCCACTACGCTGCAACTCATTTTTAATGAGTGTAAATAATTCTTCATAACGAGGTTCTATAACCTCGGCAAGCACTTGACGCGCTAGACGTCTTGGTGGTCTATCTCCTACACTTGGCACTTCAATTGTTTCTTCCGGATTAGTCAATTGACGCAGAGCACAAGCATATTTAATTTTAATTTCTTCTGCATATTTAGTCGGTGTTCTCAAAGCCACAGCAATATCGTTAGTCACCTGATCGCCGGCAACTGGAAAAACTCTTGTATGACGAATAGCACCTTTAATTAAGATAGCAACATCTGTAGTGCCGCCGCCAATATCAACTAAACAAACACCTAAGTCTTTTTCATCTTCTGTCAGCACAGAATAACTGGATGCCAACTGTTCAAGTATGATATCGTCTACTTCTAACTCACAACGGTGGATACATTTAATAATATTTTGTACTGCACTTTCTGCCCCCGTCACCATATGAACATCAACTTCTAAACGTACACCTGACATACCAATGGGTTCACGAATGCCTTCTTGTTCATCAATTAAAAACTGCTGTGGTAAGACATGTAAAATCTTCTGATCGGTTGAAATTGCCACAGCTCGTGCAGCATCCATGACTCGTTCAAGATCTTCTGCAGTCACTTCTTTATCTCTAATGGCAACCATGCCATGTGAATTAAGACTATTGATATGACTCCCGGCAACACCAGCAAAAACAGAATGAATTTCACATCCAGCCATTAGCTCTGCTTCTTCAATCGCTCGCTTTATAGATTGAACTGTTGATTCAATATTAATCACAACACCCTTTTTCATTCCATGTGCAGCATGTTTACCCATACCGATAATTTCAACATCACCATCAATACCAACTTCAGCAACTATTGCAGAAATCTTGGACGTACCGATATCAAGACCAACAATGAGGCGTTTGTCATTTCGTTTAGTCATAGCCTATTTATTCCTGTTCCCTGCTCTTTTTTGAAAGAGCCTTATTTTGTAACGAATTATCTGAGGAATTAGTTACAGACCCAGTTACACTTGCTGCTGGTATCCATTTAACACTAAATCCATTTGAGTAACGTAAATCCGCCGATTCAACAGAACTCAGATATTGTTTAAGCTGCCCGGAAAAAACATTAATAAAACGTTCAAGTTTTTGCATAATTTTCTCTTTGCCTAATTGCAGATCCAAATCATTTATGAGAGAAAGCTTAAGCTTCCAACTCCTTCGTTCGTTCATACCACACTGCTTAATACCTATGCCTAGCTGTTTCAATCTTTTATTAATATGAGAACAGTTTGTTAATACTTTTTCAGCATTGCTCTTGGTACCTGTTAATAAAGTCATTTTCGCAAATTGTCGTTCTTGTTTATCTGTCAGCACTGGATTAAAAATAATACCATTTTGACTTATTAACTGCGTTTCATTTAACTTATTACTTTTTTCTACTGATAACCAACGAGCTACTGGTTTATGCTCAATAATTTTTAGCAATAGCTTATCTGGCCACACCTTCCTCACTGACACCGATTTCACCCAGGGCAGCCTGAATAATAAATCTGCTCTTAACTGGTTAACATTTATGTTAAAAAAACCGCCATTCATCATATTTCCAGTCATTCTTTGTAATTCTTTACTTTTCTGATTCTCCAGTTGATTTACTAATTCAACTTTTTTAAATGGAAAATTTTCAGGCTTGGTAAGCCAGCTCATAAATAACCATGATGCTGTTAACAGTCCCGTGAATGTTATTAATAAAAGTAATGTTGTCATTACTTTTATTAATAACATCTGTTTTTTTTCTTCACTATTTCCCATGATTAACAGCAGTTGCCAAAATCTTAAAAATCAGCTCATCAAACTCAATTCCAACATTCCTTGCCGCCATCGGTACTAAACTATGATCCGTTAATCCAGGAACAGTATTAATTTCAATCAACCATGCTTGCCCCTGCTCATCACACATAAAGTCAACACGGCCCCACCCCTGTGCACCAATGCAATCAAAGGCATCAAGTATTAAGCTTTGATATTTATTTTCTAAGGTATCATCCAAACCACAAGGACAATGATAAATCGTATCGTCACTCACATACTTGGCATGAAAATCATAAAAGTCTCTAGGTGTTTCCAGTCTGATCAAAGGCAATGCCTGACCAGCTAAAACAGCACCGGTGTATTCTTTACCCACAATCCATTTTTCAACTAATATTTCAGCATCGTAGTCTGCTGCCGTCGTCAAAGCATCAAGCAATGATTCCTTATCATCGGCTTTATTCATGCCGATACTGGAACCTTCATGAGCAGGTTTAACCATTACTGGAAAGCCTAATGAATCAGCAATCTGCTCAAGCAATGGATTAATTATGCTATTATCTTCTGTTAACAACTGTGATGCTTTGAGCAATTCAAAGGGTGGTGTCGGCAGACCACGACCAGACCAGAGCAGCTTAGTTCTTAACTTATCCATACCAATAGCCGATGCAGCAACATGACAACCACTATAAGCTATACCCAGCGCTTCTAATACGCCCTGAACAACACCATCTTCACCACCGCGACCATGTAATGCAATAAAGGCTATATCGATTTTTTCAGCACTTAATTGCTGACAGACACTGCCATACTCAGCATTATTCTTAAAACGTAAATCAAGAGCAAAGGCATCAACACCTTTTCTTAGCAGTGCATCAAGTGCCTCCTGACCGCTTTTTAAAGAAACTTCACGTTCTGCAGAATCACCACCCATCAGCACAGCAACTCTTCCCAAAGACTTGGGAGTTATAGAAGCAGCTTTTATAGAATCAGATTGTGTATTGTCTTTGTTTATCATTTCTTTTAGTTTAATTAATAGGCAGTTTGCTTAATAGTAAGTTTAATACTCACCAATAATTCTTACTTCTGTTGCCAATTCTATTTGATGTTTCTTTAGTACTGCTGCTTTAATTTCTTTAATCAATGCTTCAACATCTTTTGCTCTAGCATCACCTTTATTAATAATAAAGTTTGCATGTTTTTCAGAAATCTGTGCACTATTAACTGCTTTGCCTTTTAAGCTGCAGGATTCAATTAATCGTGCCGCATAGTCATTATCAGGATTTTTAAAAACTGAACCGGCGTTAGCCTGTTTAGTTGGTTGCGTTTCCGCACGTTTAGTCAATAAACGTTTAATCTCTGATTTACTTTGCTGCAATCCCTGCTCATCTTTTTCAAAACAAAACTCGCCGCTTAAAAACCATTCCTGCTTTGCTACTTTATTGCTTGGTGTTTCATTGCCATCTTTATTAATTACTTTCTTTGCCGTAATTTTTCGGTATTGAATACTAAATTCATCCGGCATTCTGGTGTTCAATTCACCTTGCTCATTAATCATGGTAACACTCACTACATGCTTCCATGTCTCTGAGCCAAAAGCTCCGGCATTCATTGCCAGCGCACCACCAATCGTTCCTGGAATACCAGATAAAAACTCCGCACCATTAAGACCAGAATTAGCGGCCTTTCGAGAAAAAATGGCGCAGGCAACTCCGGCCTGAGCAGTGATTAAACAGGTTGCTCGTTCTGCTGATTGTTTTGCTAATTGCTCTGCTGTTTGCTCACCGTCATCACTACATTTAATAGCCAGCTTATTCAGTACACCATTGGTATAAATAATCAGACCTTTTACACCACCATCTCTCACCAGTAAATTACTGCCTAAGCCAATCCAGTTGATCATAGTATTTTCTGGTAATATTTTTAAAATTGTCTGTAAGTCTGTTTCATCTTTTGGTTGATACCAGCACTCTGCATCACCACCTATGCGCCATGTAGTATAACGAGCCAGCGGTTCATTAAGTTTTAACACTCCCTGTAATTGCCCTGCCTCTTTTGCCTCTGATAATTTTTTTTGTAATGAGCTGGTCATAATGGCTATTGCTTATTTATCAGTTTTAAAAGAATCATAGATACCTGCACCAATAGCACCGACATTACCGGCACCAAGCGTCAGTAGAATATCACCGTCTAATATGGTTTCCTTTAATACCTCATTAATCTCTTCGTGCTGTTCAATAAAAATAGGGTCAACCTTGCCTCGATTTCTAATAGAACGACTTAATGCACGTGAATCAGCACCGGAAATAACATCTTCACCGGCAGAATAAACTTCCAGTAACAGCAATTGATCCACCTGACTTAAGGCATGCACAAAATCTTCAAATAAATCCCGTGTCCGGCTATAACGATGAGGCTGAAATAAAACCACCAGACGTTTTTCCGGCCAGCCGCTTCTAATGGCTCTAATAGTTGCTTCAACTTCACTGGGATGATGACCATAATCATCAACCAGCATGGCTTTATGACCATTGAAATCAAGCTCACCATACATTTGAAAACGTCGGCCAATACCTTCAAATTTTTCCAGTGCAGAAGCAATTTTATCTTTTTCAATACCCAGTTCAATGGCAATAACAACTGCAGCCAATGCATTTTGTACATTATGCAGACCAGGCATATTTAAGGTAATATCCAGCCAGTCATTATGCTGCCCGTCAGCATCTTTGCACGATACTCTAAAGGATGTTTGATCCAGTGTTTGTTTTACATTAAAAGCCTGAACATCAGCCTTATCATTATCAATTCCATAGGTTTTAACCGGTTTACTGATTTCATCAACCAGCTCTGCTACCACGTCATCGTCAATACACAAAACTGCCAGGCCATAAAAAGGTAATTGATGCAAAAATTCATTAAATGTTGATTTTAATTGTTCAAAATCACCGCCATAGGTTTCCATATGATCAGCTTCAATATTGGTTACCACTGAAATCATTGGCTGCAAATGTAAAAATGACGCATCACTTTCATCTGCTTCTGCAACCAGATATTTACTGGCACCTAATTTTGCATTGGTTCCTGCACTATTAAGCTTGCCGCCAATAACAAATGTCGGATCCATACCGCCTTCTGCCAGTACACTAGCTACCAGGCTTGTGGTGGTTGTTTTACCATGTGTTCCGGCAATAGCAATACCGTATCGAAAACGCATTAACTCCGCTAACATTTCTGCCCTTGGAATAATGGGTATTCTTAATTCTCTCGCACGCTGAACTTCCGGGTTATCAATACTCACCGCAGTTGATGTAACGACAACATGAGCAGCATCTATCTGATGAGCATGATGGCCTTTAAAAACTATTGCACCGGCATTTTCAAGACGTTCAGTCACCTTGCTGCTTTGTAGATCAGAGCCTGATACCTGATAACCCATATTAAGCAGCACTTCGGCAATACCACTCATACCCGCACCACCAATACCAATAAAATAGATATGTTTGATGCGCCCCATAGACAGCTCTACATCATCTTTTAGCATTTCTTGTTTGCTCACGTTATTAATAGGTGCTTTATTCATAGTCATTAGCCAATGTTATCCTGCCAATAGCAGGCATTCTTCTGCAACAACTTCAGCTGCATTATGAATCGATAATTGTCGCGTATTTACAGCCATTGTTAACAGTTTTTCCTGGTTCAAGCTCATTAATAATTCTGCCAGTTTCTCACTGCTTAAATCATTTTGCTGTATTAAAAAGGCAGCATCTTCATTGGCAAGGTAAGCTGCATTGGCCGTTTGATGATCATCTACTGCATAAGGGAATGGCACTAATAACGCAGCCACACCCACAGCAGCTATTTCGCTCACTGTCAACGCTCCCGAACGACAAACCACCAAATCTGCCCACGTATAATTTTTTGCCATATCATTAATAAAGGGCGTAATTTCAACACTGATATTGACTTCATCTTCAATCTGTTTAAGCCATTTGTAATTATCTTTAGTCATTTCAAGATGTTTGTTACCACATTGATGACGCACATTAATTTGATCAAAATAATTTGTTTGCAATCGCTGGCTTTGAGCAATCATTGCCAGTGCTTGCGGTACTTTTTCATTTAAAGCTGTTGCTCCTAAACTACCGCCGACAACAAGAATATTTAATTGCTTATCACTCATCTGTGCCCATTTTTTGTCAAAACGCTGTTCAGGCTTATGCAGTTCTGTAATTTCTTTACGTACAGGATTGCCAATGATAGTTAATTTTTTAGTTTCAGTAAAAGCACCGGGAAATGCCACAAATACTTTTCTTGCAAACTTAAATAAAATTTTATTGGTTAATCCTGCAATGGCATTTTGTTCATGTAGTACTAAAGGCTTTCTCAACAGCCAGCCAACAATACCACCCGGACCTGTAACAAAACCACCCATACCTAAAACCACATCTGGCTTCACTTTTTTATAAATACTCATCGTCTGAATCATGGCTCGTATTAATTTAAACGGTAACAACAACAACGTTTTTAAACCTTTACCTCTCAAACCACCAATATCAATATAATTTATTGGATAATCATGCTCCGGAACCAGTCTTGCTTCCAAACCCTTTGTAGTACCAAGCCATTCAATATGAACACCTTTCTCACGCAATACATGAGCTGTTGCCAAAGCAGGAAAAATATGTCCTCCCGTACCACCGGCCATAATTAATACTGTTTTATCCACATGATTTTTCTTATTTTCTATGCTCATGTTAAAACGACTTCTTTGCTTTTTTATCACGTCTTGTCAATGCAGACAAAAAACCACTTCCCAGAGGGTATTTAAAGCGTGTTTCATGTTCTGCACGTAGTATTAAGGCAATAACAATACACATAATCATCATACTACTGCCGCCATAGCTCATTAACGGCAGTGTAAGACCTTTAGTGGGCAATACACCCATATTGACTGCGATATTGACAAATGCCTGTAAGCCAATCCAGATACCTAAACCAAACATCATATAGGCTGAAAAAGTCTTTTTTACCTGCTCGGCTCTTTTTGCTAATACGAATATCCGGCTAACCAGCGCAGCAAACAAAGCAATTACTGTGATTGCACCAATACCACCAAGTTCTTCGGCTAATACCGCAAATAAAAAATCGGTATGTCCTTCTGGTAAATAAAATAATTTTTGTATGCTATTGCCCAAACCCACTCCGGTTAACTCACCGCGCCCAAAGGCAATCAAGGACTGAGTTAATTGAAAGCCTGTGTCAAATGGATCCGCCCAGGGATTCATAAATGACTGTAAACGCTCCAGCCGATAAGGTTCCAATATAATCAGGTAATAAACACTCACAGCCATTATCAGCATCAATACTAAAAACTGCCATAACCTCACACCACCTAAAAAAAGCATACCCAGCGCTGTGACTGAAATGACAACTGTTGCCCCCAGATCAGGCTCCATCAACAATAAAACAGCGACAGCGGCAAGCACTACCATCGGCATAAAAAAGCCTTTAATTGTTTTTCTAACGCTTTCACTATGTCTAACCAGATAACCTGCCAGATAAATAACCATTGCCAGCTTAACTAACTCTGATACCTGTAAGTTAAAAATCCCCATAGGTATCCATCGGGAGCTGCCATTGATTTCTCTTCCTACACCCGGTAGAAGCACTGCAATCAATAAGAAAACACCTATAAATAATATTATTGGTCCTGTTTTTTGCCATATTTTAATCGGTGTTATTAACACCAGTGAACCTAAAAACAGCCCAAGTCCAGTAGCAATCAACTGGAGATACAAATAATAAAATGGTTCACCATTATTACGTTCAGCAATTGATATAGATGCCGAGCCAACCATTATTATACCCAGTGTAATAATACTCATCGCAATAACAATCACCCAGGGATCAAACAACCACTTTTGTTTCTCAGCTGCAATTGCCGTCACTGACTTTGATGTAGTGCGCACAGCTTTTTTTGCTGTTTTGTTAACTTTGTTTGTACTTACAGTATTCTCTATGGTGTTTTTTGCACGACGCTTTCTCGCACTTTTTTCAAATAAATCTGTCAAAGAATTTTCATTGTCTCTATTTTTAAGAACTTCATTTGTTGTTAATGTGTCTAGATTAATTTCAACTGACATTTTTTAATTCATCCTTCAATGCCGCTGTTAACAACAAAACGTTTTTCTTAAAATCATCACCACGTTTCATATAGTTCTGATACATATCAAAGCTGGCACACGCTGGTGAAAATAGAATCACATCACCTGACTTAGCCAGACCTTTTGCTATTACGACAGCATCATGCATTGAACTAACGTTATAAAATTCATCATTCATTGCTCCTGCGTTTAAGGCACTTGCCTTTATCTGCTGCGCATCAATACCCATTAAAATGGTAAATTTTATTTTTTTCTTAATAACTTTACCAAGTTCTTTAAAATCTGCATCTTTGCCAACACCACCGGCAATCAATATCACGGTTCTTTTATCATGCGCTAAACCATCATTCATTTCAAAACCATCAATAGCTGCTATTGTTGCTCCGGTATTTGTTCCTTTTGAATCATTATAAAAATCAACGCCATTAATACTATCGACCCACTCACAGCGATGAGGCAATCCGCTATAGTTTTTAATTGATTCTATTTGCTGCTCTAAATCCAGATGTAATGGTTTCAATAATGCCAGTGCCGCTAATACATTTAAATAGTTATACTTACCCTTTAACTTTATCTCTTTAGCCTGAAGTATGTTTTTATTTGCCTGAGTTAATACCTCACCGTCTAATAATTCAAACTCACAATTCAATTCTTGTGCCGAACTTAATGCTTCGCCAAATAAAATCATTGAAAATTCTTCTGTATCAATTCGCTGCTTCAATCGCTCAAAGGTAATTTCCTCTTGAGGATTTATAATTGCATTTTCTGTATTATTATAAATACGCTCTTTTACCTGCCGATAATCATCCAGGTCAGTATAGCGATCCATATGATCTTCACTAATATTCAAAACCGTTGCAGCAATTGTTTTTAGGCTATAGGTTGTTTCCAATTGGAAACTGGATAACTCCAGAATATATAAGTCACTCTGGCTCTCTAATAAATCCAGGGCGGGTATACCCAGATTTCCCCCGGCAATGGCTTTGATACCACAATCCTGAGCAATTTTTTCAACTAATGTGGTAACAGTACTTTTTCCATTTGAACCGGTGATAGCAATAACCGGTTTCTCAACAACCTGCGTAAACAGTTCAATATCACCAATAACCAAACAACCTTGCGCTCGCAATGATGAAAATAATTCACTGCGCACAGAAATACCCGGACTTACGATGATCTGCTTATAGTTTTTAAATACTTCATAATCAAATTCACCCGTTATAATCCGGCTTGTCTCAAATTCTTTTTTTACACACTCAAATGCAGTTGGAGCCTGTCGGCTGTCTGCAATGGCAAATGCACAATTTCTTTTCTTTAAATAGCGTGCGCAAGACAAACCAGTGCCTCCCATACCAACAATCAATGTTGCTATGCTGAAGTCAAATAATTTGTCGGCTATATTTTTATTCATTTTTCTTTAATATCTAATCGTTATTAGCGAATTTTCAGTGAAGCCAAACCAATCAACACTAAAATAACAGTGATGATCCAAAAGCGTACAATGACTCGGGGTTCCGGCCAGCCTTTTAATTCAAAGTGATGATGTATGGGAGCCATTCTAAAAATTCTACGCCCTGTTAATTTATATGATGCGACCTGTAATATGACGGAGACCGTTTCCATAACAAATACTCCACCCATAATAAATAAAATAATTTCCTGTCTGACAACCACTGCAATAATTCCTAAACCTGCACCTAATGCCAGTGCACCCACATCCCCCATAAAGACTTGTGCCGGATAGGTGTTAAACCATAAAAATCCCAGACCTGCACCAACAAAGGCGGCACAAATAATGGCAACTTCACCGACACCTTTAATATATGGAATACCAAGGTAGCCGGAAAAATTGTAATGCCCGGTAAGATAAGCAAAAATACCCAGCGCACCGGCAATCATTACTGTCGGCATAATTGCCAGGCCATCTAATCCATCAGTCAGGTTAACAGCATTGCTGCTGCCCACAATCACCAGATAGGTCAGCAAAATATAAAAAGGCCCCAAATCAATAAACATATTTTTCATAAATGGAACCAACAACAAGGTCTCTTCCGGCGTCTGCGCACTCGTATAAAGATACAGTGCTGCAGCAAAACCAATAATACTTTGCCAAAAGTACTTATAACGTGCTATTAAGCCTTTGCTGTCCTTATGAACAATTTTTTTATAATCATCAACCCAGCCAATAACTCCAAAAAATAAAGTCACTAACAATACAACCCAGACATAATGATTATTTAAATCACCCCATAGCAGGGTACTCACTGCAATTGCCACCAGAATTAAAGCACCACCCATTGTTGGTGTACCTGCTTTACTAAAATGACTTTGAGGACCATCATCCCGGACAACTTGCCCAATTTGCTTCACACTCAGTTTTTTAATCATCACCGGGCCAACTAATAGCGCAATCGATAATGCTGTTAAAATACCTAAAATGGCTCTTAGTGTTAAATAAGAAAAAACATTAAAAGCACTATAGTATTGGGATAGATATTCAGTCAGAGCCAGCAGCATTAGTGAACACCTTTCGTTGTCGTATTACTATTTTCAGGTTTGGAATTTTTTTTCAATAATGCATCAGCCACGCTTTCCATTCCCATCGTTCTTGATCCTTTAACAAGTACTACTTTTCTTTTGTGCTCTTTTTTACAGTCTTTTTTACCTGAAGAAGGACATTGCAGGTAATCTTTTACTTTACTAATTAATTCATCTTTAGTTGAAAAATGTATTGCCTTAGCATCATTCTTCTCAATCATTGAGTTAAAGCCTTTACAGGTTTCATTACTCTTTATACCCACTGTAAATAATTGTTTAATACCCATATTTGCTGCATCGATACCTAATTGATAATGCAGTTTTTCTGACTCTTCGCCTAACTCACCCATATCACCCAGGATCAATATAGCCTCGCCTTCTAATTGCTGAATGGCATCTATTCCTGCTCTCACTGAACCCGGATTTGCGTTATAGCTGTCATCAAAAATTATTGCGCCTGCAATACCCGCTTTTTGTTCAAGACGACCTGAAACATTAGTAAAATTTTCCAGTCCCAATTTAACCTGTTCTAAAGTACAGTCTAATGATAACGCCATGGCAGCAGCTGCTAACGCGTTATAAACATTATGTTTACCATATTGTTTTAGATGGATAACTTTTTCACCATCAGGTGTTTTAATTGTTAACTGAAGACCATTATCTACTGGTGTATAATCTGCACTGATATCAGCCGGCTTATCCAGACCAAAGCTTAGTGTTTTAATTGTCTTTATATTATTTTTTTCTGACACTAAATTTTGACAATATTTCTGCCAGTAATCAGCATAAACATCATCGGCATTAATCACTGCCGTGCCATTGTTTACCAGGCCGTTATATATTTCAGCCTTTGCTTTTGCTACACCGTCTATTGAACCAAACCCCTCAATATGAGCGTGAGTTACATTAGTAATAACAGCAACATCAGGTTTAACATAATTAACCAATTGAGCAATTTCACCAATATGATTGGCACCAATTTCAATGACGGCCATCTTATGTTCATTATCAAGACGCATTAATGTCAATGGCACACCGATGTCATTATTCAGATTTCCCCTGGTAGCCAGCACGGTTCCTCTTGCCTGCTGAAAAATTGCTGTTGTCATTTCTTTTACGGTTGTCTTACCGCAACTACCTGTAATCGCCGCAACGGGTAATGAAAAAGCATCACGCCGTAATGATGCAATCTGCCCTAAGGCAATACGAGTATCTTTCACTTGCAATTGTGGCAATGCCAACTCAGTTGCTTTTTCAACGACCAGAGCACAAGCACCCTTTTCTTCTGCCTGCTCCAGATAATCATGAGCATCAAAACTTTCACCTTTAATCGCAATAAATAAATCACCTTCAGACACGGTTCGGGTATTGATACTCACTTGAGAAAAAGTGCAGTCTTCACCGACTAAATCTGCATCCAGGGCACTGGCTATTTGAGAAAGTTTTAAAGTCGTTTTGTCAATATTTGCATTTGCTGAAATCAACGTTTACTCCCCCTTTCATTGCCGGAGTCACAATAGAAGTCATAAAAAGATAAGACTGAGTCCTTATCACTAAATGGCAGTCGTCGGCCATTTATCTCCTGGTAATCTTCATGACCTTTGCCGGCAATCAATAACACATCATCAGCACTTAATGCTTGTAATGCCGTATGTATCGCATTGTTTCTATCTGTTTTAATTAAGATATTATCCATATGCTCAAAACCGCTGATAATTTCATCAATGATTTGTTCTTCAGATTCTGTACGCGGATTATCTGAAGTCACTATCACTTGATCAGCCTGTTGTTGTGCAACTTTGGCCATCAAAGGACGTTTACCTTTATCCCGGTCTCCACCACAACCAAAGACACAATAAAGTTTTCCTTTTGTGTGTATTTTTAATGCCTTAAGCACCTGCTCTAAAGCATCTGGAGTATGAGCATAATCAATAACAATGAGAGGCTGATCATTCATTTTGCCTTTATCAGCAGCCTGAATACGAATCTTCTCCATTCGCCCTGATACGGTTGTTATTTTTGCCACGCCAGCAACAATATCATTTAAGTTATATCCCTGGCGATGCAGCACGGCAATTGCAGCTAATAAGTTTTCAATAGTAAACTCACCAACCAGCTGACTTTTCACTGCATACTCTTTGTCGTTTACACACAAGCTAAATGAAATACCTTCATTATTGAGGCAGACTTCGTTAGCAAAATATTCCGCACTCTTATCTACTCGTGAATAACGGCTAATATCAGGTTTCTTAACAGACTCCCGTCCTGCCATTGAAGCAATAATTACCTGACTAAATGCATCATCCTGATTCACTATAATTTGTTTCAGTGATGACAGTTGAAACAGCTTTAACTTTTCATCACCATAAGCCTGCATATCACCATGATAATCCAGATGATCGCGAGTCAGATTCGTAAAAACAGCACTGTCAAATTCAACACCATTCACTCTGCCCTGAGATAAGGCATGAGATGAAACTTCCATCACTAAGCTGTCAGCCTTTTGTTCCTTATACTGAGCAATCAGAGCTTGTAAAGTCACTGCATCAGGTGTTGTATGCGTGCTTTTTTCAAGCTGGCCATATAAACCATTGCCTAAGGTACCGATAACTGCACATCGAACTTCACTCATATGACTCAGCAATTGCGCAATAAAATGTGCCGTAGATGTTTTGCCATTTGTGCCGGTAATACCAATCACATTTAAATTATGGCTCGGGTGCCGATAAAAGCGTGCGGCGATTTCACCCAGTTTTTCATGTAACTTCTCTACACGAACAAGAGGGATATCAGCCTTATTTTCATCATTGGGTACGGGACAACTCACAGGCATATCATTCACCTCTTGAGTCGGCTCCCAGACGATGCAGCTTGCTCCAGAATTAATCGCTTCACCTGCATAGGCAATACCATGACGTGGGCTATTTCCTACACCAGCACAGGCTAAAAACAGGTATTCTTCATGTACTTTCTTACTATTAAGTGATAAGCCTTTGAAACTTAACTCGCAATTTTTGACCCCACTAAAATCAACATAACCATCTAACAGTGACTGTAGATGGTTATGTGAGTAGTGATTTTCTCTGCTCCTTTTTAAGGAGCTAAACGGGGCGAGTGGAGTTTTCATCCCTGCCTCCCGATACGCTCTTCTATCTGGGAAACAATATCCGGCTGACTAATATTATCGGGATCAACATTAAATAACCTCAAAGCACCCGACATCACTTTTGAAAATACTGGTGCAGCAACCAAGCCGCCATAGTAATCTCCATTATCAGGCTCATCAATCATGACAACAATAGCCAGTTTAGGTTTGCTTGCCGGTGCATAGCCGGCAAAAACAGCACTGTACTTTTTCTTGGTATAACCGCCCTGCCTGGAGGCTTTTTTTACTGTGCCTGTTTTTCCAGCTACCATGTAACCACTCACTGAGGCCTGTGGTGCAGTACCGCCCTGCTTGACCACACTCTCCATCATCTTGCCTACCTGCACTAAAGAGCGAGGTGATAATTGTACTTTTTGCAGCTGTTGTCCTGAATCATTCATGTTTACATCTAAATGTTTATCTGACTCAACTTGTAATAAAAAACTAATCGGCATTTTTTTACCCAGTCTGGCAATAGTGCTATAAGCATTGGTGAGCTGCAGATTAGTCACAGACATACCATAACCAAATGACAGTGTTGCCTGCTCAATTTTTGAAACCCGTCTGGGACGCACTAACCGGCCAGATGATTCACCGGGAAAACCACTGCCTGTATCACTACCAAAACCAAAGCTATAATAAGTATCCCAGAGTAATGATTTAGGCAAACTCAAGGCTATTTTAGAGGTGCCCACATTACTTGATTTTTGTAATACAGTAGACACATCAATCGTGCCGTAAGCATGTGTGTCTTTAATTGTTTTACCTTTAATCATAAACCAGCCATCACCTGTCTCTACTTTCGTGTCCGGGCTATATTGACCTGAGTTTAAGGCAGCTGCAATAGCAATTGGCTTCATGGTTGAACCAGGCTCAAACAAGTCTGTTATCGCCCGATTGCGATACAGTTTTGATTTTCTATCTTGTAAGCGATTTGGATTAAATCCCGGCTGATTCACCATGGCAATCACTTCACCTGTTTCAATATCTAATACCACAATAGACCCTGATTTTGCCTTATGTTTTTGTACAGTTTCTTTTAATACTTTATACGCTAAATACTGAACTCCACGATCCAGACTCAAGCTTAAATCATTGCCCGGCTGTGGTGCTGCAACTTGTTCTTCTATGGCGATAATCTGGCCCAGACGATCTTTGACAACCTTCTTACTACCGGACTGACCACTTAACCATTCGTTATAAGCCAGCTCCATGCCTTCCTGACCATTGTCATCAACATCCGTAAAGCCCAATACATGGCCAAAAATTTCACCGTCCGGATAGTAACGACGATATTCTCTTTGTACATGAATACCTTTTATATTCATGTCTAAAATCTGCTGTGCTAAATCAGGGCTTATACGTCGTTTGATATAAACAAATTCTTTATTCGCTCTTTTTTTAATTTTATTTTTTATATACTGACTATTCAGCTTTAATAATTTAGCAAACCGATAAATTTTCTTATTATCAGCCTCAAATTCTTTAGGGTTAATCCAGATGGATGAAACAGGCGTACTGATTGCCAGAGGATAACCATTTCTATCCGTAATCATGCCGCGGTGAGCGGTGACTTCCAGTTGTCGTAAAACCCTTGCATTACCCTGACCTTTTAAAAATTCATTATTGATGACCTGCAAATCCAATACACGCCATATCAATGCACAACAAACCATAATAAGGATCAAATAAATAAATTTGATCCTGTAGGGTTGTATTTGACTGATCGCTTTTGACATAGTTTTATCAATTCGCCGCAAAAAATCGTTTATAAAATTTCATTATCATTGGTTATATTAAAGATGTTTTATTGAATCACTACTTAGTCGACCCTGAAAAAAGACAATCTCAATGACACAATAGATTATCGTACAATATTGATTCTATTTTTATTGTTCATGATCATAT
>JAHXIM010000527.1:0-15077 GCA_025655635.1 gamma proteobacterium symbiont of Lucinoma myriamae
CTTCGTTTTACTTGCTTGTTCACTTTTTAATCCTCAATTTCATTTAGTTTATATGAAATTGAGTGTCCTGGTTAGTGTAACCACATCAGTCAGTTTAATCAGTAAAGCAATCTAAAAGACCTACTCGCCCTCATAAAATCACATTGAATAACACTGTTTGTTTTATTTTTGTTACTAAATGACAAAGAATTATATTAAATTAATCTGGTAAATTAACATTAACTTAATATATTTCATATAATAACAAACACTTAGCTTCTTTGGCTTTCCATTGGTACACTTCTTGCATTTTAACAGGGGTGGCACCAGGAATAAATCAGACATTATCTAACTTAATTCAAGTAATAATTACTTTTCATTGTGTCTATACAAATCACTTTCAAGCGGCTACATATCAGCTATTATAAAATACAAGGAAAATAAATGAGTCATGAGAAAATACAAACAAATAAAAAAGTAGAATTTTTAAATACATTACGTATACAAGTTGCAACAGATCTTAAGATTTTTATCTCTTTACAAGATAAAGCACCTGATGCGGTATTAATTAATGAGCTTAATAAAATTGACTTTCCATTTTGCTTGACAATAACACCAGACTCTGAATTTGATTCTATACTCCTTTTACAAAATGCGTTAGCAGAAATTAAAAATACCAACGATACACATCAGATTGATATTTTGGATGAAGAATATAAAAGTATCTATTCAAATCAGAGCATTTCTTCGATATTAGTAGATGCTGAAGGTACTGGAAACAAGCAACATGTCTGTATGTATAGTTTCTTTGAAGTGCTTAATTGGTATAAAAAATTCAATTTAGGTATTCCTGACTGGCATATGCATCCAAATGATCATTTGGTTTATGAACTTCAATATCTCATATCACTTTTATATCATGATAACAATCCTGATGCATTGGAGCATATAGCCATATTCTTAGACGAACATCTGTTACTTTGGCTAGGAAGTTTTTCAAAACAAATACGTGATAACAGCAAAGCACCATTTTATACAGGGATTATCAGCTTAACCGCAGCGTATTGTGAAGAGTTACGTGATATCATAGCTGAACTTCTTGAACAACCTCGTCCTACAAGAAAAGAAATTGAACAGCGCATGAAATTTGGCCATGAAAAAACAAAAGAAATAACGATTCAATTTGTTCCAAGTATTACACCGGCTATATGAAATCAAAAAAATTAAGATCACATTATAAATAGAGCTCATCAAGGGCAATTATCGATCTTTATACCAGAGATCACATTCACTTTTTTGTCTGAGTTTGCGTTTCATATTCCACAGTAAGTGAATATTTTTAAAAGCCATACCTATAACACCAAATGCCCCACAACGACGACTTGACGTTATAATTCGATGTGCTTCATGATATTTTATTATTTTCCATAATTTATTGATTTTTTTACCTCCCGCTTTTAAGCGTTTAGCCAGGGCAAATTCTTCACCCGCATAGAGATCTTCATCAAAACCACCAATATGAAGAAAAGCGTTATGTTCACAATAGAGAAAAGGACCTACTGTGACATTTTTTAACGCCAGAATATAATTAACGACATACTTGAAAATAAAAAAAGCCGGACCTTTGGAATCGGGCTCTACCCAGGCTCCACCACCTATTACCTCACCACTAGAGAGGTTATCTGATACTTTATCTAAAATATCTCCTTCTAACAGGGTATCAGCATCAACAAAAACCAGATAATCTCCCATTGCTTGTTCAGCACCGGCATTTCTTGCACGGGCAATTTGATTTATAGGTTCAAAAACAACCTTTACTTCCATTGATGAAGCAATTTTACCGATATTATCTGTCGAATTGTTGTCAACCACAATTATTTCAACATGCCCTGCATAACCTGACGCACATAAAAGCACAGATTTCAGTGTTTTTTCTATATAATCTGCTTCATTATAAGCGGGAATAATCACCGAAATTGATGGTTTTTTCTGTTGTTCTTCCATATACATCAGCTTTTATTCTCTTAGTGTATTCGGCTTGCCATAAATAAATCGAGCTCTGTTCTCAAATGCGGAAACAATGCTATGTGCCATTTGCAGCAATACCGCATCAAAAACAGGTCTGAGAAATAATGACGAAGCCACACAATTAAGGCTAAATTCGATTATACATTGATTATTATTATCAGGGATAAATAACCAGTTCATAGTAAATGTTTGAAATAAAGGGTCTGATGACTGGATATGAATACGATTAAATGGTAATAACCGGGTTTCAGTGCAGAAACATTTTTTTACCGGCCCTAGTTGAATTGTTTGCCGAGTAGAATAGCTATAGTCTTCACTGCTAGCCCGGGGAAGTTTTGACACATGAACCTCTTGCCACAGTGGTAAGAATTCAGGATAACGCTGCACATCAGCAACAATATCAAATAACTGTTGAGGTGAGTAATTTAGTTTACGACTTTCTTTATGTATAGCCATTATATTACATCAGCCTGCTTTACAGAACTGGAGTGCCTGTCAAAAAAAACCAGTCCTGTATGAATGTTATACTAATAGTTACAATAGCTATATAAATTACTATTTATGTGATTTTGACATTAACTTATACATTTTATAATTAATGACTGCAAAACGATAAAGCTGCCAGACTATTGAAGTACGAGCATATTTAGTAAATCCCGTAGGTACAGGGGGATAATAATGCTGCTGATACGGTTCTTTATTTTTTCCCATTAAAATTCTCCTTCTCTTTGAAATAGTAAGCTATTATGTTTAATCTGGTATCAATGTCCAACCGGGTTTCAACTGAGCCTGATACATAAACATGTGGTGTAAGGCGTGTTTTACCCAATGTCCTGCTAAACCTACTTCACCGCTTGTCAGAGTCATATCTCGCCCATATACTGGATAACGTTCATAATCAGGTACCACAGGAAAAACAGTCATAGATGCCGCTGTTCCTTTAAAAATATGCTTCCCTGTAGAAGCAACACAGGCGGCACCCATTTCTGCCATTGAAGCCGTATGAGTAGGACTATCTGCACCATTAAGCATATCACGAATACTCAATGCAATCGCCTTACCTATATTTGACGAAGGCATGCCTGTTCTTGGCGGTGTCGGGTTAATAGGTGTACCATTAGGGCTTTGCATCGGCTTACTAATTAAATGCGGCGGTGCAAAGGCAATACCCGCGGCAAAGATATTATTATACAGTGGCGTCTGATAGGTCTTAGGCCAATCCGCCGCACTCCATTCATCATAAGGACGTGCAGTATAATCACCATCCACTTTCATCAATGCATTAGGGGCAAACATAGTATCGGTAATATCTTCACCAGCTTTATTATATGACTTAAGACCTACCCCGGCAAAAGGAGGGATCAGCATTGAAAAATCAAACTCAAGTTCGTTAATTTCACCATCCAGAGTTTCATAGTGAATTTTCCCTTTTTCTATTTTAGATACATGAGCACGAGTGATCCATTCAATACCACGTTCAACCATAAGAGATTCAGCAAAGACTTTACCATTAGTAACATAACCACCGCGTTTAATATGAACACCACCCATACCAAAATCGCCCAGTTCATATTCGTTACTTATCCAGATAAGTCGGGCCTTATCACGAACACCTTCATCACGTAGAATATGTTCTACGTTATAGATATATTCAAAAGCAGCACCCTGACAGGTACACATGCCATGTCCAGTACCAATAACAATATTTTTAGTCTTGCCTGCTTTCATTTCAGCAATTTCTTTTTGCAGCCATTCATTGGCTTCAACAGCATGTTGAGCAGTACATACTGATGCAGTAAATCCGTCAGGTCCTAAACCTTCAGTCGCAGCAAAATTAAGTTTTGGTCCGGTGGCATTAATAAGATAATCATATTCAACTGTACCAGCCTCACCCATATTGTCCGGGCCTGTATACTCAATATCAACATAGGGTGTTTCACTTGCATCCCCACCTTCGGGATGAATAGCAATCGCTTTAGCCTGACAATATTCAATACCCAGTTTCTTATAGACAGGCGCTAATTCAAATGTGACCTGATCGGGTGTCATTTCACCCACACCAACCCAAATATTGGAGGGTATCCAGTTCCATTTGCTATTGGGTGTGACGACAATAATATGATGCTCTTTTTTTAATACGCGTCCAAGATGTCTGGCAGCTGTATGTCCGGCCGCACCGGCTCCTAGAATGACTATTCTAGCCATATTTTCCTCCTAAGCGATTCACTCTATCACTGTCTGATTTTATTGTTATGCAGACTAGAGATGATGATTAAATATCTGCTAATAATGATCACAGATACAGTTTTTTGTAATACTAACGCGTCATAACAACTTTCTGATACAGACCACCAAAGAGTGTTTCTTTAGTGATTTTTTTGGGTCTTAATCCTGCTGGAACCCAGTCTATGATCTCTTTGTTCCAGACTCCCATTGCAAAAGGTTCAAGTATTGTAAGAATGGGAACCATGATATAACGAAAAGGATTGGCCGGATGCGGCTTATGATAATCAACAAATACTACCTTGCCGCCAGGCTTAACAACGCGCATAGCTTCTGCAATAGTTTTAGCACGTACCTCTTCAGGCTGCTCATGTAATAGAAAAAAAACAATGACATTATCAAACTGTTGTTCTGCAAAATGTAAAGCTGTTGAATCCTGCTGATGGATATGAATATTATTTTGGCCAGGCAGTTTACGCTTCACATTTTCCAGCTGAACCGGTGCAATATCAACAATATGCAGTTCACTGTCACTTTTCAATCGTGCAGAAATTTGTTGTGAGAAATCACCATAGACGCAGGCCACCTGAAGGTTATTACCCTCAATGGTTTGACCCAATTCATCCAGCGCAGCATCTCGTAAGCGTGCGAAATTGCCCCATAGAATTAAGTTTACCAGCCATTGCCGTTCAAATATCTGTACGGAGGTTGGGTGAACATAAGCCCACCAGTAAGTATCCTGAAGATATTTTGGCACTTTTAAATCATCTGATACTTTATAATGCTCAAACACCTTATAATTTGAAGTCGCTGGTACAGAACTATTATCTTGCATAATTGTACTCTCATTCAGTTAAACGTTATGTATTCAGGGTTATAGTAAAGTATCTATTTTACTGCTGCAGCTTCTACTTGCTCTGCAGTATCACTGATATTGCCAACACCTTTTAATATATTCTTATGTTTTCCTATACGTCCTAATTCAACCTCAATAGCCACCTTGGTTAAGATAGTAAATACAAAAGCACCCAGAGCGTAGATTCCAACTGAAACACCTATTTCCATAAGTGTAGGTGAATATTCAAATATTTCACCAAGTGGCGTTGGAATAAAACCAGTCACAACAAGTCCCATACCTTTTTCGATCCAGATACCGACAAATCCTAAAACACAGGCAATATTGAGTGTCACCATATTTTCTCTGGTTTTATGAACCATTAATAATGTCAGAGCCACAAGATTGAGCCCAACTGCAGTCCATATCCACGATTTAAGACCATCAAAGCCATCTAAACCTAAAAATAAATAATGCATTGATGCGGCATGAGTCCCTTCAAAATAAAAATCCGTAAACAATTCTGCGGCAACAAAATACAAACTTATCTGCAAAGCGATAGCCATAATAACAGCCAGCATTTTTATAACGCTCTGACTGACAGGATAGTCAGTATAGCGGCGCACCAGTTGCAGAATAATAATCATCAATGCCGGTCCGGCAGTAAAAGCCGATGAGATAAAACGAGGCGCCATTAATGCCGTATGCCAGAATGGACGTGCTACATTAGATGACAATAACCAGGCAGTCACGGTATGAATTGATATAGCCCAGAAGCAGGTAATCACAATCCAGATGAAGTACTTTCTAACAGGAGTTTCTTTACCTTGGTAATGCTTAAACAAGATATACATCGGGATAAATAGATTCAGGAATAAATACACGTTCAGTACCACGATATCCCAGGCAAGCATTGAATTAGGCCAGTTAAACTTACCTAAACCCGGCATTACATGCCAGGCTCTATCCAGGCGACCAATATCAACGGCCACAAATCCCATAGCAACAACGACCGCAGACAATGCCATTGCTTCACCAATGACAACCACTGATTTAACATCTTTACGATGAAAAATATAAGCGGGAACCGTCAGCAGTACACCAGCTGCTGCAATACCAACAAAAAATGCAAAGTTAGCAATATAGAACCCCCAGGAAACCTGATCACTGAGTCCGGTAATGACCATACCCTCAGTCCATTGATGGGAATAACTCCATGCTGTAATGCCAATCAAAACCAATAGAAAAAGCATCCACATATAATAAAGAGGACCTCCTTTTAATGCGGTCTTCATGCCATCCATTACAAAAGCGTAAAATACCTTCATGTTCTCGCCCTCGCTTCATCAGTGTAATACCAGAATTTTGGTTCTGTTCCCAGTTCTTCCTTAAGGCGAAAAACCGTTTTATTTTCCAGGATCCAGCGAATTTCACTCTCAGGATCCAGTAAGTTACCAAAGACCCTCGCTCCAGTCGGACAGGCTTCCATACAGGCAGGCTGGCGTCCTTTGCGAGTACGCTGAGTACAAAAATGGCATTTTTCAACGACTCCTTTCATGCGTGGACGATTACCCAGATAATTGGTATTTGGATTAAAATCTTCAGCAGCAATTTGCGGTTCAGTCCAGTTAAAGTGTCGTGCCCAGTACGGACAGGCTGACATACACATACGACAACCGATACACCAGTTGTAATCAATAACGACAATACCGTCGGTATCCATCCAGGTGGCCTCAACAGGGCAGGCTTTAACACAGGGTGCGTTATCACACTGCTGACATTGAACCGGCATATAATATTTACCTGCTACAGGCACTGTCGCGGGATCATAATAGTGATCCGAATGTTCCAGATTTGAATCACCCTCATCCATTTCCAACACACGTATGTACTGAACCTGGGAATCACGACCCTGATTATTTTCCCGTATGCATCCTTCAACACATTCACGATAACCACGACATTTGGAAATATTCAAAGCATAACCAAAGTAGGTATCCGGCATGGGTTTGGTATCTTCACAAGTAATATCAACACCAAACTTGCGCTTTGCCTTACGTTTAATTCTTTCCAGTGCATCGTTCATTTCTTCATCAGACATTCGGGTATAATGATCCTGAAAGAAATCACCCATGGCATCAGAAAAAGTGGCACCTCCCCAGGAAGGTTTATTAGGTTCTTTAACCAGCTCAACCGCTGCGGAAACACCCGTTGCGGCAGCAGCACCCGTTGCCCCCACCATGCCTAATTTTTTAAAAAAATGTCGCTTAGCCAGATCAATCAGATTCTGATCATCTAGCGAGTTATCATCTTTATGCTGTTGTTCAGTCATATTTTATCTCCTTTTCTGCCTTAGTCATATGACGCTCCCATACTTTGAGACTTTCATGTTTATCTTTAGGTTTCATACGATTAAGACCTGCACGAACAGGTGGTATAGGTTGCGGTTTCCTTTGCATAAAAGGAGGATTATGTGGATTGTGACACTGGGTACAGTTATATCTAATTTTTTCACCCTTCCAGTAATAAGCACGTTTGCCATGAGCACCGTAATACCAGTCTTTTTGACGGTTTGAGTGGCATTGACCACATACTTTCCATGATTCATTAAAATCAACATTATCATTACGTACGGTTCTTAATTTATCCCTGTCTTTTGGATCATGACAGGACAGGCACCATAAACGCCCCTCGCCATGTTTCAGAGAGACTTCATGCACAGGCGCTAAAATTCTAGGTGTTTCATTTGTCTGCCAGTTTTCATGGCATTGTGAACAGGGATAAAAAGTAAGTTGGTCTTTACGAGGAGGTACTATAGGTGGTGATTGATCCGCATAGTGATTAAATGCACTTTCAGGCTCAACGCCAGATTTATGATGAGTAATACTTTTTGTCGCTGTTTGTGGAAACATTTGAATGCCGTCATCAGCATTAAGCCAGAAGGCTTTCTCCTGAGCAGATGCCGCAGGTACAATTGACATAGCTACAATAAAAATAAATAATAAAAAACAACAGAGTCTTTTAGTGATAAACATCCTGACTTCCTCCCGGGATATCAGCATAAGGTTATTCTGAGGATGTGCAAAGTAACTGAAAATCATTTTAATGATGAGTAATATGAAGCAATATCGGCTATATCTGTATCACTCAAACCTTTAGCAATAGCCGACATCATAGGGTCATTGCGCTTATCAGCCTTATAATCATTAACAGATTTAATTAAATAGTCTTTTATTTGGCCTGCAATACGTGGAAATGCCGGTTGTCCATTAATGGCATCTTTACCCTCACCTTGTAATCCATGACAGCCAATACAAACAGCCGCTCTGGTCTTACCTGCATCAATGGCAGCATCATTGGCTGCTGCATCATCGGTAAAAACAAGCGTTGATGAAATAAGAAATGCAGTACTGGCCAGACACTTTATTATTATTTTCATATATTTTCCTCCTTTGGATAATCTTAGAACAGGAGTATAAACATACAAAATTCATCTTCGCAAGCTATTGTTTTTTATGACATATTGACATGAAACCAATATACGTTCACATTATTTACCTGACAAATTGACAATCACAAAGTCATTAAAACGAATATATGACAAATTCATTTACGTCAATTATGAGAGAATCCATTACTTAAATAAATTGAAACTTATTGAAAAAATTAGCCTAAGCTGATGTTTATTAGACAGGTATTTTAAAATAGACATAGGTAGTGATATTTCACAATGTAAGATTTATACGTTTTATTTTTTTTAATTTATTACAAGATTAAACATGTCAATTTGTCAGAGACAATAAAATTATTAAACAAATTTAATAGAAATTAATAACAAATAATTTATTTTATTAATAAAATTTAACATTAATATGAATTTTTTGATAATAAACGACTGGCTATGAAATAGTGTATTTTTTTACAACATAACGTTACGGCATGGATTTTGCTCTTTATTTCTTTTTTACAAGACACAAAGATTATTATGCCAATTACAAAATTAACCACCGATGAAGCACTTGAACTATTAGTCGAACTTATCCGTCACTTGTTTAAAGACAATATTGCGCAATTGAAACAGGAGTCGATTAAAAGACGTTTTGAAAAAGATTGTTTTAATGTATTAGATACATTAAAACAAGCACCTCAACAAACCATTAGTCATCAGCCTATCTGGGTACAACGCTTAGTCTATGAAATGCTGGGGCAATATGTGATGTTTTATAGCCTGCAGCCCAATCAATTGCTCAATATTGAACTCATTGAAAACATGACTCAAAATGAAAAAATTTCTGCATTGCTAGCTCAGGAAATAGTACCAAACTCATGGCCATATCCTGAATCAGTTCCATTATAATAGGATAAGAGATACCAGCAGACCGACTGCCAGACCAATAAGAAATGGATGCGCCGTTAATCATAGAATGAGTCGAGTAATAAAACGGACTATTGTTAACATAAATGTCATCGGAGGCTGTTTGACCGGTTCATTCCAATCAAAACTGATCAGTCGATCCATAAAGTTTTGTTGTACACAACCTTCCAGACTAAAGACATGAATATCATCACAGGACTGACGAGCTAAGCGCAAATCTCTGGAAAACTCTTGCCAGTTAAGCGGCGCAGAATTGATACCTGGAAACTCAACACCCCCACCAGTTATACCCACAGCAACAGAGTCGGCACCGCAGGCATAATTACACAATACGGCAGCACCATAAGGTCGAAAAAAGCTGGAATAAAGCATTAATACTCGACGATTAGACGGCACATCAGTAACACCTAAAACACGGCCCAGGATGCAGGAGCCTGCCTTACGATCATCATCCATAAATAAAAATTCATAACTATCAACTTTATAGCCATTATTTTGCATACGTGAAACTAATGAATGGTATTCCTTACAGGCATCATCGAAACATTTTTTTCGACACATACGTTTAAAAAGAGCAGGAATAATACGCAGCTTGTTGTTCAGCAGATTGTGAATTTCACTAATATCCGGTTCAATGTCTACACCTAAACCAGCCCATCGTAAACTATGTTTATTGGTCCATTCTAAAAACTCACTATAAGCTGCAGAAGCTTTAGGGGCATTACCCATATTATACCAATAGCCTTCTTCTTCTCTAAGCAGCTGCCAGGCTATAACAGGAATATTATATTCATTTAATTGGTGAACAATTCTTGCCCGAGCTTCACTAAAGTCCAGTATGCCCAAGCTTACGGTGGCCTGAAGTTTTCGCAATTGAGTAAACAACAATTCATTTGAGAAGAGTTTTGTTAATTCAACACTTGATAGTTCACAAAAAAAAGTTAATTTTTCAGGGGCACCATTATTCATTTTTATTCAATACCTGCTACAAGATAAAACAGTGAAAACAGCAAGAAACATACCAATAGTACACAAAGAAAATCATATACAGGACTGGTGCTAAACCATGACAAATCTATATCCGAAAACTATCAACTGAAAAACAAAGAAATTACTTATTTAAACAAGTACCTTTTCGGATATATCATTGGCACGACGATTTAGTTGTTGCGTTACTTGAATGTTTTCTTCACCAATATTGTGTTTCTTAATTAGACGATAGACCTGACGTTCACTAATACCCATTATTTGCGCAATAGTCATTCTATGTCCGTCGTGTTTCTGCATTAACATTTTTAAGTAACAGGCTTCAATTTCCTCAAGAGTCGGATCCATACCAGGATTAATATCAAGCTGGAAATTACCGCCTACTTTTTCACAACCTCTCATACTAAAATGTTCACCACGAATAATTTTATTTTGTCGTGAAAGAATAATAGCTCTTTCCACCATATTTTTTAATTCGCGAACATTACCCGGCCAGTCATAAGCGATAAGTTTTCTCATTGCTTCTTTGGTCACGGATTTTTTCATACGCATTGAAAAATTATGGTTGCTGATAAAATGTTCAACCAAAAATGTAATATCTTCTCGTCGCTCTCTCAAAGGCGGATTGTGCAGACTAAATGCATCCAGGCGGTAATAAAGATCGGCACGAAACTCGTTATTTTCAGACATTTTTTTCAAATCCCGATTGGTTGCAGCAACAATGCGTACATTTGAAGTAATATCTTTCGTCCCCCCGACACGCCGAAATTTACCCGTTTCTAAAACTCGTAGTAATTTAGCCTGAATGGCCGGTGGAATTTCACCAATTTCATCAAGGAATAGTGTACCCCCCGAAGCCCCTTCTATTAAGCCTTTTTTCTTACCATTAGCACCGGTAAAGGCCCCTTTTTCATGACCAAATAATTCTGATTCAAATAAGTTTTCCTGCAAAGTACAACAATCAACTGCAACAAAGTTATTGTCCGCACGCTGACTTTGCTCATGAATAGCACGCGCAACCAGCTCTTTACCAGAGCCACTCTCACCTAACACTAATACTGTCATATCACTGGGTGCAACGGCATCAATGAGTTCTTTTGCCTGTTCAAGTGCAGGACTTTGGCCTATCATAAACGGCAGCTTGCTATTTTGCTCCTTGAGACGTGATTTATAAAACAGATGATCCGCTTCTAATGCGGTATTTTTAAGCACACGATCAACCGTCAGTGTTAATTCGTCCGGACTGACCGGTTTAGTAAGATAGTGTGCTGCACCCGCCTGCATAGCATCCACCGCATTTTTAACTGTACCATAGGCTGTCAATACAATCACAGGATGTGATTCAATCAGTTCAGGTAATGCACTGATACAGTCGCCGTCAGGAAGGCGCATATCTGAAATCACCAGATCAGGTTCATGTTTACTCAGGTAATTTTTAGCTTTAAACAAACTATCAACACCAATAGCTGTATGTCCCATACCTTCAAGCTGGTAGACAATCATTTGATTAACTAATTGATCATCTTCAATAACCAGTATTTTAGTTTTCATTGTTTTAACCTCTCTATAGAAGCTTCAGGAATTGTTATAATAAAACAGCTGCCTTTACCCAATGAAGTAATAGCTTCTAGTGTGCCGCCGTAACCTTCGACAATAGAACGTGATATGGGTAAGCCAAGTCCAGTACCATGTACATTATCAGCACGGCGACTAAAAAATGGCATAAATATTTTGCTCAGATGTTTTTCTGATATACCGACACCCGTATCTTCAAAATGAATAATAATCTGTCCATCCTTAATAATACCTTTAATATTAAGCACACCACCAGAAGGCATGGCATGAAAGGCATTTTGTACCAGATTCAAAATCAGCATGCGCATCTCACTCTCACTGGCAAACACCCTCAGCGGCTTATCTGGAAAGGTTTCAACAACGTTGATTAATGCCTGTTCAGCATCCCATTTAACAAGGCCTAAAACATCTTTAATTGCATTGTGAACATCGACTAACTCATCTTTACCTGATGGTACAGCACTCAGACGTAATAAACGATCGGTCATTTGAATACATTGATCCATGGATTTAGAAATAATATCAATGTAGTTACTCATATTTTCTGAGTTTCGCGGACTTTCATTTGTAATACTATTAACCGCTAATTTCATTGAACTTAAGGGATTAAATATTTCATGAGCTACATTGGCAGCAAGATGGCCTAATTCTGACAGGCGTTGTTCATGGGTAAAGCGAACTTCCTGAGTCAGATCACGTATGGATTCAATCATCAGAGTGGTTTCTTTACCCTCTTTAACAAAAGTCATAGGGGCGGCAAAAATTTCAACATCAAGTACACTGCCATCACAGCGCTTTTGACGTCGAACGACTTTGAATGGTTTGGCTGTTTTACGAACTTCTTCCAGAGTACAATTCGTTAAATCAGTAGGACAAGGAGTATCCCGTCCCTGAGTAGCAGCATAACATTTTTCGCCAACCCACAATTTATCAGGACAGCCTGTTTGTTTAAGAAATGCTTTATTAACCAGGAGCATATTAAAATTATCATCAATAATGCGCAAACCATCAGGAATTGCATCCACAAGCGCTTGAAGGAAAGTTTTTTCTTCTTTTAAGCTGCGCATACTGTTCTGCAGGTTGGATGCCATCAGGTTAAATGTATTACCAAGAACAGAGAGTTCATCATTACCTTTGGTAATGACTCGCGTTTCACATCGCCCCTCTGCAATGGCCTGACTGGCATTGCAGAGCGTATGCACAGGTTTTAGGATATATCGACGGATGAACCACCAGCCACCCAAAAGATTAATGATGACAATCAATGCGCCCGCCCCCATAAGAATAAGTGTCGTATTACGAACCTTTTGTTTGATTGAAGATGCATCATAGTCAACAACCAGAATACCATTTACTGGATTTACATCAGTCGCTCCATGACATTCTTTGCATTGGGGTTTATTGTTGACGGGATTAATACTGCGCAGTACTTCTTTGCCGTTTTTGTCTTGTATAAATTGACTGCTAGGAGTGAAATTATCTGGCATACCGACATTGAGATTGGTATTGATATATTCAGCATGACTGGAGAAGCGTACCTGCCCTTTGGGATTGACAATCATCACTCGATTAATATTAGGTTGTTGTCCTAAGCGCTTGACAATAAACTTTAAGCCTTCTAAATCACGTTTAAGCATGGCATTTTCTAAAGAAGACTGGAGCAGCCGATTTACATCACGAGCGGCCTGAGCACGTTCATCAGCCAGTTCAGACTGATAAAACGCTAGAAACAAGCCCATAAAAACTAATGAACTGGTTAAAAATCCACTAATAGTCGCTAAGGTAAATTTTTGATTGAGGCTTTTTGCCGATAGTATCATATAAGTACTCATTCCACTTGCGCATTAAAAAAAGATTTTTATACACAATGACACCGGGATTAACCCAGTACTAAATAAGGTAGAGTAAGCAACAGCAGCAACTCTACCTAGCACTATTTTGATTTATTATAAGCTTGTCAATCTAAAATACTATGACAAATTGTCAGTCTCAGTCATTTTTTTAGTTATTTTCTAATCAGCATTTATTGCTAAATTACAGATGTTGAGACTATGGTTAGAAATTATCTACTCTGGCGCATCTCTTGCTATACAGTATAAAGATGATTGTTTGAGAGCCAATAGTATCATTAAATTGCTGCCTAAAATAACTCTCTACTTTCAAATTTTATTAGCTTCTCACAATCAATTACAAAGGGAATACCATGTTAAAAACTAATAAATCTCGATTACAGAGCCTGATCCTTATCTCCTTATCTTCATACATCTGTAACGTCAATGCACTCGATACGGTATCAAGCTATGAAAATTCACAGGCACAAAATGCCGGGGCTGCATCAGAATTAAACGCTGACAATCCCGAGCAGACTAATTACAATCTGGATCAACTTGCCAATGAATTGAAAAATCGCGGCTGGAATATTAATAAAGAAGAAGACGGCACTCTGGTATTAATACCAAAAGTGTCGTCAAAAAAAGCAATCAATAAAGAAAGCGACGAAATTGATCAATGGCAGCAGGTTCAGCAAAAGTTTATCAAAGCAGGATGGAAGGTAGAACGTGATGCTGATAGTTCAATACGCCTGTACCCTCTACAAAAACAACCAGCCACATCGGATGTAAAGGAATTAAGCAAAAAAAATAATACCATAATAAACATTGAAAATAGCAGTTTTATCAGCGCTGACATGCAAAAGCAATTAAGAGAAAAGGGCTGGGGTGTGACTAACAACTCTGACGGCAGTATATTACTTTATCCACCTGAACAAGCGCCTTCAACCATACCAAAACCATGTTATGGCTCAGCAACCACTGTTGATATTGATTTACCCGTTAATACTTGGCAGGAAGCACATGATATCGCACAAGGATGGCTGCAGGATAATTCTATCGGCAATGCTGCTGTGGGAAAAATCAGAAAAATAATTAATGTTTATATTATCAGTATAGTGGCCAATAAATCACCTTATACACTGATGCATCAAGTTGCAATCAGAAGCAATGATGGTGCCGTGATCCTCCTTAACTAACTCCTTAACTAACTCCTTAACTAACTCCTTAACTAACTCCTTAACTA
>JAHXIM010000527.1:15177-25539 GCA_025655635.1 gamma proteobacterium symbiont of Lucinoma myriamae
GTATGTCTGGTATGCAGGGCATGGGTGGTATGTCTGGTATGCAGGGCATGGGTGGTATGTCTGGTATGCAGGGCATGGGTGGTATGTCTGGCATGAGCGGTATGGCCGGCATGAATGGCTACTTTAAGATCACTCCTCAAGGACAAATCTTCTTTTACCCAGCAACCGGCATGAGCGGTATGTCTGGTATGGGCGGTATGTCTGGTATGGGCGGCATGAGCGGTATGTCTGGTATGGGCGGCATGAGCGGTATGTCTGGCATGAGCGGTATGTCTGGTATGGGCGGCATGAGCGGTATGGGCGGTATGTCTGGTATGGGCGGCATGAGCGGTATGTCTGGTATGGGCGGCATGAGCGGTATGTCTGGTATGGGCGGTATGTCTGGTATGGGCGGCATGAGCGGTATGTCTGGTATGGGCGGCATGAGCGGTATGTCTGGCATGAACGGTATGTCTGGCATGGGCGGTCAATGGGTATGGCGTCCTGCTAGAATGCGTGGTATGTCTGGAATGGGCGGTATGTCTGGAATGAACGGCATGGGCGGTATGTCTGGAATGAACGGCATGGGCGGTATGTCTGGAATGAACGGCATGGGCGGTATGTCTGGAATGAGCGGTATGTCTGGAATGGGCGGCATGAGTGGAATGGGCGGCATGAGTGGAATGGGCGGTATGTCTGGCATGAGTGGAATGTCTGGCATGAGCGGCTACTTCAAGATTACTCCTCAAGGACAAATCTTCTTCTACCCAGCAACCGGTATGAGCGGAATGTCTGGAATGGGCGGTATGTCTGGTATGCAGGGCATGGGTGGTATGTCTGGTATGCAGGGAATGAACGGAATGGGTGGAATGAGCGGTATGTCTGCCTGGAAATAGGAAGTTTAATTAATTACTCTGCCCACAGTTAGCTTCCCTGCAAGAAACAGGAGGGAGGCAAACTAAATAAATGGGTTGATTAATAAGTCTTCCAATGGCGCAGGGATGCGCCATTTTTTACCTAATTATTAAGTAATCATTCATCTTATTTACTGTTAATGATGAAACAGAAGCCTGAGGTCAAAATAAAATGAAAAGATATTGTCTATTCCTGACACTACTCCTGTTGTCAATGAGTGCTATGACTCTTTGGGCAGCCCAAAAAACAGGAGAAATCAATTACGATCAAGCGCGTTGGGATCCACTCCACTTTCAGCCAGCCATTGCAACGGCAACTAATGAGCAATGTTTGAACTGTCATCAGGAAGTACTTAAACGTGAAGTATTAGTAAAATCACCTGCAGGTGTTGTGGCGGTTAATTCATTGGCCTGGTATCAAACACTGTCCACTTATGAAGGCCCGCAAAAAACATTCCACCAGCGCCACCTCACTGAAAATCTTGCAAAAAAACTGATGAACATGAAATGCAATACCTGTCATCAGGGTAACGATCCTCGAGAACAAGCAGTCATACCTCCAGATCATGAACAGACACAATACACTCTACGCAAACAAGTTAACCCTGAAATCTGTCTTATGTGTCACGGTGATTTCCCGGATTATAAGGTAATGGGATTACCCTCTGAGTGGAATACTTCAGGCGCTATTTTTCAGAACAATTGTTTATTATGCCATGCCGGTATTCGCAGCAATCGACATCAGGTCAATTATCTCAACGCCGAAGCCATTGAAACCGCTGGTAAAGAAAATTCCGATGTTTGCTTTGGTTGTCATGGCGGACGTCAATGGTATCGAATCTCATATCCCTATGCACGACATTCATGGCCTGGAATTGCCAAAGAAGTGCCTGAATGGGCTAAAGATCGCCCTACGGAATCCAACCCAAGATTCAGAATAACTAATCAAAAAACTGCCAATAAATAATTATTCTGGCCCAAAGGAGAACAAAGTATGAGCAGTAATGAAAGTTTAAATAAACTTCAACAACGTTTAAATTTATCCAGACGTTCCTTTCTTAAAGGTACAGCAACTGGAGCCGGTGCTCTTGCCGCAGGCGGACTTACTGAGATGAAATACGGCAAAGAGGCACAGGCCTTTGCCTATGAGCCTTATCCTAAAGACAATGAATTAGATACCGTGGTCACCAGTTGTGCACACAACTGTGGTTCACGCCATATGTTAGTTGCCCATAAATGGAAAGACGTTATTGTCAGATTATCTACCGATGACGGCAGCTATCAGAAAAATGGTCACTTTGGCAAAGATACCATGGAAGAGCCTCAGTTACGCGCCTGTTTACGTGGCCGTTCCTATAGACAACGTATCTATTCTGCTGAACGCCTGCTCTACCCTATGCTGCGTGTTGGTGAACGTGGTGAAGGTAAATTTAAACGGGTTTCCTGGGATGAAGCATTAAATTTTGTGGTCAAAAAAATGAACCACATTAAATCCACTTATGGACCAACAGCAATACTTGATCAAAGTTATGCCGGAGCATCCTACGGAGTATTACACAAGTCTGATCAAATTGAAGGCTTGCTGGGTCGCTTCCTGGGAATGTTCGGCTGTCGCACTAACTCATGGTCTGTCCCCTCTTATGAGGCAACCACTGCCAGTTCGAAATGGACCTATGGCACCATTCAGGACGGCAGCGAGGATGATACGTTTGCTGAATCCAAATTAATGATCATGTGGGGCTGGAATCCCGCTTATACCTTTCATGGTGGCAACACCGTTATGTATATGCGTATGGCCAAACAACGCGGCTGTAAGTTTGTTCTCATCGATCCTCAATACACTGATTCTGCGGCTGTTTATGATGCCTGGTGGATCCCCATCAAACCCAATACTGATGCCGCTATGATGGCGGGAATGGCTCATTATATCTTTTCTAATAATCTCCAGGATCAGGCCTTTATTGATAAATTTGTACAAGGTATGGATGCCGGAACAATGCCGGGCTGGGGTAAAAATTCAGCCAATGGTCAGGAAAACTTTAAAGATTATATTTTAGGTACCTATGATGGTCAGCCTAAAACACCAGAATGGGCGTCCAAAATCTGCGGTGTTCCGGCAAAAGATATTATAAAACTGGCAGACATGTATGCCACCACCAAGCCCGCAGCCCTTAAAGCATCATGGGGACCCGGACGAAATGCTTATGGTGAACAATACAGTCGCATGGCTGCCGCTTTGCAGTCCATGACCGGAAATATTGGTATCATTGGTGGTTGTGCAGAAGGTGTCGGCAAGGGCTGGCATGCTGAGGCGGTGGCCTACCCCTATGATCAATATGCCAATATCTGGTTCCAGGCAATCAAATCGGATCGCTGGGCACATTGCGTACTCAATTATCCCAATGTCAAACGCGAAGAAGTGGGGCTCTGGCCCCGACAGGATGCAACCGATGGACAGATACCCAATATCAAGGCTATTTTCTGGCAGGGTTCAGACTGGCTCAATCAATTAACCAATATCAACAAAGATCTGGCCGCAATCAAAATGCTGGAACTGGTCGTCTGTATGGATTCAACCATCACACCATCCGGAATATGGGCTGATGTGCTATTGCCTGTTTCGACCCATTTTGAGCGTCATGATACCGCTCTGCCCTGGTATAAGGGTCATTATTATATTCACCGTCCCAAGGTCATTGAACCTATGGGTGAATCTAAAACTGATATACAGATCTTCACTGAACTGGCCTATCGTATTGGCGGCGACGTCTTCGGTAAAGCCTATAACCCCAAGGCCAGCCGAGGCTATTTTAATAATAATGATGCGGTTGATGAGGCTTATTTACGTGAATGGTGGGAAACCAAAGTGATGGCTCACCAGCATATTGAAATGACATGGAATGAGTTCAAACAACACGGTGTTTACAAAGTCAAAATGGATAAACCACTGGTCGGTTTCCGGGATCAGATTGAAAAAGGCATACCCTTTGAAACCGCTTCCGGAAAAATAGAAATCCTCAGTTCAGAACTGGCGAATATTGCTGACTGGAAAAAAACCAAATATGGTTATCATATTCCTTCCATTCCAAAATGGATTGAACCCTGGGAATCTTTAAATTCGCCTAAAACGAAAGATTTTCCCTTCCACCTTATTTCGCCTCATCCACGCTGGCGTACGCATTCAATTTTTAATAATTGTTCATGGTTACGTGAGACCTACGAACAGGAAGTGACTGTTAACGCCTCAGATGCTAAACGCTTAGGGCTGAAAAATGGTGATACTGTTGAAGTATGGAATGATCGCGGCAAGGTCGTTGTACCTGTCTATGTCACGGAGCGCTGTATGCCGGGAGTATTAGTACTGCATGAAGGTGTATGGATGGATCTGGATGAAAATGGCGTAGATCGTTCAGGTAACCCTGACTTTTTGACACTGGATGAACCCAGCCCTGCAGGCAGTTTTGCCTACAATACCGTGTTGTGTAATATACAGAAAACCAAACTGGCTCATCGTCCCGGATGGGATCAATTGTCCACCTCCCGCGCTCACGTTTTCCGTCGCGATTATTAATCAGACTTGAAGGAACAAAACATGTCAACGAAGAAAGATGTCAAGAAAATCCGGGAAGCGGTTAAGCGCCATAAGCGTGAAACGTATATTCCCGTTCAACCCGATATGCAAATGGGTTTTGTGCACCATAATGTGGACTGTATCGGCTGTCGAGCCTGTGAAATTGCTTGTAAAGATAAAAATGGACTAGCTCCGGGACCACGCTTTCGTCGAGTTCAATATATCGAAGGCGGAACCTATCCTGATGTATTTGCTTACAAGGTCAATATGTCCTGTAACCATTGTGCTGAACCAGCCTGTTTACCGACCTGTCCCACCGGCGCAATCTTTAAACGTAAGAAAGATGGTATTGTTGATATTGACTCTACCCTATGTATAGGCTGTCGTCGCTGTGAAGCCGCCTGCCCTTATGGTGCCCCACAATATGATCCCTCAGAAATTATTGTTAAAAAATGTAATATGTGTGTCGATGAAATCGATGCCGGTCGTAAGCCCTATTGTGTGATGGCTTGTATGATGCGGGTATTGGATATCGGCCCTATTGAAAAAATATGGGACAGCAGTTTACAGACTGTCGCATTAGGTGCGTCAGACAAAGTGTCACGTCAGGTTAAAAACATGGCTAATATTGAACTCACAAAACCTTCAATAGGATTTGTTGCCCATAGTAAAGGAAAATTAAAATGAGTTATGGATCATTAGCCAATTATGATATTGATGATTTTTTAAGTACCTTTCGAACTCGTGTCGCAGAAGATCTTAAGATCATGGCTTCTTTGCATGACAAAGAGCCTGATCAGACACAAATTGATGAACTTAAAAAAATTGATTTTCCATTCTGTCTGACCATATTACCTGACTCTGGACCGGGTGCAGAGGCTATGGCTCTGTTTCAGCAATCCTTAGCGGAATTCTCTAAGACTATTGATAGAGAGACACTTGATAATCTTGCTGCAGATTATGCCGCTATCTACTTAAACCATAATCTATCGGCTTCTCCAGAAGAATCAGTCTGGATTGATGAAGATAGTCTGGTTTGTCAGGACACCATGTTTCAGGTACGCGGCTGGTATGAAAAATACGGTCTTGGAATTCCAGACTGGCGCTTGCGACCCGATGATCACTTAGTCTATGAATTGCAGTTCCTGGCCTGGATTTTAGATCAGGATGAACAGCCTGAAACCCTTGAGCAGCTGGCCATATTTATGGATGAACATTTATTACGCTGGCTGGGTAATTTTGGGGAACGCGTATTAACTCGCTGTGATACACAATATTTTGCCGGTCTGGCAGCCTTAACTGCCGCTTATTGTGAAGAATTGCGTGACATTATTGCAGAAATTCTCGGACAAGCTCGTCCCAGCAGAGAAGAAATTGATGACCGCATGAAACCCGGACAGGTAAAACCTGAAGAAATGCCCGTTCAATTTGTTCCGGGCATGGGCCCGGCTATATAGTTCTCTTAATTTAAAAGGATAGTTTATGAAAATATTGAAAAAAAGCTTGTTAACAATCATACCATTTACACTTGCAGCGGTATTCGCAAGCACACCTGTTTTTGCAGGTGATAGTACCGCGGGTAAAGCAGTTTATGATGGTAAAGGTGCTTGTGCCGCCTGTCATGGTGCGACGGGTGCTGGTGATGGTGTTGCTGCAGCGGCTTTAACGCCCAAACCTGCTAGTTTTGTCACAGCAAGTTTTCGCTTTGATACTAATGGTGATGGGCAACCTGGCTCTGATAGTGATATTGCTGACGTTATCAAGTATGGCGCAGCTAAATATGGTGGAAATGTTTCCATGCCGGGGCGTGCTGATTTAAGCGATGAAGAAGTCAGTAATCTCGTTGCCTACATTCATGCTATGAAACAATAACACAAAAAAACGGATTCAAGAGCCCATATGAATAATTCAGGAAAAAGCCTTCTGGAAAATATTACACAGGAAGTTCGTCTGCCGGAAATTAATGCAGATGACTGTGTGCATACACTCTGTAATGATTCAGATTGTCATGCCTGTGCAGCTGCTTGCCCAACAAATGCATGGATACTTGACGATGATAATTTAGGACTTGATATAGAAGCCTGTAATGGTTGTGGTCTGTGTATACCTGCCTGCCCAAGCGGCGCACTGCATATTGATTTCCCCTGGGTCATTCGCACATTAGGTTATCGAATGGTTGCGCTGTTTGCCTGTGAAAAAAGCAATGTAAAACAAAGTAATGGTGTTATCCCCTGTGTTCATGCACTGGGTACACGACAACTTTTACAACTCTACAAAGCCGGTATTGAGCATATACTACTCACCACAGATGAGTGTAGTAATTGTTCAGTCTTTAAATCTGAAAAGCAGCCATCAGAAAACATCTATACTCGTGCTGAACAGCTTAATAAGTTGCTTGCTGAACGCAATAAGCCGTCAATAAAATTATTAAAACACAGCTATAGAGTCTGGAATAAGATATTTGCTTCTGATGAAGCCATTAATCGAGGTACACAATTATCAAGACGAAACTTTCTACGTGGCGGCAGTCAACAATTTCGTGAACAACTGGTGATAATAGACCCTCTTAATCTACCTGAGTACCGTACAATTCCACCAGGACAACTATTGCCCGAATCAGAAAACACTAATATAAGATGGCCCTGGGTGCCAAGTATAGACACTGCACACTGTAATGGCTGTAATACCTGTATAAGACTTTGTCCCACTAATGCTTTACAATTGATTGACGATGAAGATCAAAATTCAGCTCTGTATAAAATCGATCCGATAAACTGCACCGGATGTGATTTATGCTGTTCGGTCTGTGAATCAAGTGCTATTAGCATTAACAGCTGGTCTTATGCAGAAATAGACAGCATTCACTTATCTGAAAACAAGTGCAGCGCATGTGGTAATACATTCCATTTACCAGAGCAAAATACACAATCTGAACAAGATCTCTGTCGTATCTGTCAAAATCACAACCATAGTAGTAAGCTTTTTCAGGTACTTGACTAACACAATATTACAGGATCAAATTATGTCACAAAGACACCCTATTATTGCCGTCACAGGATCATCTGGAGCGGGAACAACTACAGTTAAAGACACGCTTGATAGCATATTTAATCGAGTTGGAGCACAAGCTGCCTTTGTAGCGGGAGACAGCTTTCATCGCTACAACAGAATAGAAATGAAAAAAGAGAAAAAAAAGGCAAAAAAAGAAGGTAAAAATCTAAGCCATTTTGGCCCTGAAGGAAATTTATTTGATAAACAACTCGAACTATTTCAAAGTTACGGAAAAGATGGAACAGGAAAACGTCGCCATTATATCCATGATGGAGGTGAACCAGGTACCTTTACCTCCTGGGAAGAAATTCCTAATGGTACTGATCTATTGTTTTATGAAGGTTTACATGGCGGAGTTATTGATAAAAAACATAATCTGGCAGATGAGGTTGATTTATTGATTGGTGTCGCACCATCCATTAATCTTGAGTGGATTCAAAAAATTAGTCGTGATAGTAAAGATCGTGGTTACCACCCTGATGAAGTGCAGGAAACAATTTATCGACGTATGTACGACTATATGAATTATATACTGCCGCAATTTTCTAATACTCACATAAATTTTCAGAGAGTGCCTATTATAGATACCTCAAATCCTTTTATGGTCAGACAAATACCGACATCTGATCAAAGCCTGGTGGTTATTCATTTTCTTAAATTTCAACCTTCAGTTGAATACAAGTTACATTTAAAAGGATTAATCGAAGGACTGCAGATTACCGCTTATAATACTATGGTTATACCCGGTGGGAAAATGCAATATGCTATGGAGTTAATTCTCACTAAACTCATTCTCGATCTGATGGAGAAACGCGGCCATATGTATAGCAGTTAATAACACTATCACTTATAAACATGGCTATATAGCTCAGTTGGTTAGAGCACAGCATTCATAATGCTGGGGTCACTGGTTCAAATCCAGTTATAGCTACCATATTTAAAGTCTGCCTTATTCATATAATAAGGCAGATTACAAAGAGATTGACAATGACATTACATACTAACGATACGTATTATATCTCATCGAAAAAACTATCTGTAAACAATAAATGCATCGATTTTAAAAAGAAACGATGTCAGCAATTACAAAAGTTATCTCAGGAACATAATGATTGTATTCCATTTGCTGAAAAAATTGCTCAGATTGCTGAACATGGTGATAGCAGTCAATTGTTAAAAGGCATAGAATTAGTACAAAAATATAACGAAACAGAGCTTGAAGCTCATCTTAAGCATGAAGAACAAACTATTTTTGCCATACTGGTTCAACATCATAGAGAACATCTTGAATTATGTATTAGCTTAGGCCGTGAACATGGTTTTATAAGAACACTGGTCGAAGCAATGACGCTGGAAACTGCACAACAGGATTTAGCTGATCTTGCACATATTTTGAAACATCACACATTAGAAGAAGAGATGAAATTATTTCCAGTTGTTGAATCATTATTTACTGAAGAACAATTAGATGCTGTATTAGATTTTATTCCATGGCACTAACAAATCAACCATAAAGATGTAGTACAGAGGATATATTTATGAGTAAAGAACAAGAATGGCTGACAGCAATTGAGCAATATAATCAACAGGAAGGTAATACGAATGGAAGTATTGTACTTCTTCCCGGCTATCAACCAGAATTATGTCTGATATTGTCAAATCATCTTGATATGAAATTTTATGATTACCGACAGGAAGAAATGCAGATGTTTGGTCATCAGGCAGATACTATCGATCTGGCTCATTTAGATAATTGTTTACGAACTCAGTCACAGTCAAAAAGCATTTTCGCCCATAACATTGAAGCACTATTATGTGTAAAAACAAAGCAGGAAAGACGTGACTGGCTGCAGTCATTTTTAGATGCTGAATGGAAAAATCCTGTCTTCATATCCATCGCAGTTTTTCAGGATGATGTGCCGGAAGGTCATCCACATGTCTGTGATTTTGAATTGATGCGCATCCCCAGAGATTCATTAAAAACTGCTGCAAAAATTCCAAATCGTATGAAATATGATATTGCTGGTATTAAATCAAGAGTCTACTAAATTTTAAGGAATTATTAATGGCTAGATAGCTCAGTTGGTTAAAGCACAGCGCTCACAATTTCGGGGTCACCAACTGAAAACTAGTTATAGCTACCATATTCAAACCAGGCATTAGAAGGTACATGGTCAAAAAGTATTATTAAATTCTAAACACATACCGCACAGACATTTATTCTCGCATGGAGTCATTCCCTTCAATAATACCAGTTGCAGAGCATTCAACAGTTATGTTTTAATAATCACCACTCAAAACAATAACCGGAGATTAACATCAATGAATATAGTTAAAAATATCATATTTATAGGATTGTTTGCATCAGCCTTACTCACAATTTCCGCATGTGCACCCGAAATTGGCAGCGAACAATGGTGCAAAGATATGAAGGAAAAACCAAAAGGTGACTGGACAACAAATGATGCTACAGACTTTGCTAAGCATTGTCTTTTGAAATAGGGAAAAAAAGAGGTATTATGCCGGCATCTCATCTTGTGCTAGTAATACCTTCTCGTCACAACCAACAACCCGTGCTCGCCCTCCCTCCTTGGCCTGATACATCCGTTCATCAGCCAGTTTTATTAATTCAGGCCAGTCAGAGACATTATCACTCAGCCGTTCAGCATAACCAATGCTGGCAGTGAGAGGTGTCCCTTCAGGACGTTGACCAAACCACTTATCAATAATACGAAGCATGATGATTTCTAATCCAATAACATCCGTATTGGGAAGTATCACAACAAATTCCTCTCCTCCCCAGCGAACAACCATATCACTTTGGCGTAGATAGTCCTTCAGGTGTTT